>NZ_CAJCKK010000006.1:0-214639 GCF_903970865.1 Bacillus sp. ME78 | reverse complement strand
CCAATAAAGTTAGTTTGTCTAGCATCTAAAAATAAAAATTGACGTTTCACGTTGTTTGTTTCGTTCAGTTTTCAAAGAACTACTTGGTCGCTCATTTGCGACTTCCTTATGTTAACATCTTCATTTTTCAATGTCAACTAAGTTTTTCAATTTCTTTTTTGTCGTTTTCTGCGTTTCCGCATCAGCGACGGTTATTAATATATCATGCAGTATATACAGGGTCAATACTTTTTACAAAAAAATTTCACATCCCGTTAAAAACTTAAAAATCATTATAGCACCCATTCATTCTTCATGGCTCCTCTCCTATCCATTTCATATCTTATCTCTTTATCAAGTTACACAAGAGTGAAAATTCTAAATTTTATGTTATATTATTATTATAGGAGTGTGGTGAGAATGAGCATTAAGTATTCAAACAAAATCAATAAAATCCGGACCTTTGCATTAAGTTTAGTATTTATCGGCCTCTTCATTGCATACTTAGGTGTCTTTTTCCGCGAAAACATTATTATCATGACAACTTTTATGATGGTTGGCTTTTTAGCTGTTATCGCTAGCACTGTCGTTTACTTTTGGATTGGTATGTTATCTACTAAGACTATCCAAATTATTTGTCCAAGCTGTGATAAGCCAACAAAAATGCTCGGCCGTGTCGATGCATGTATGCACTGCAATCAACCTTTAACACTAGATCGAGATCTAGAAGGAAAAGAATTTGATGAAAAGTATAACAAGAAGAGTTATAAATCATAAGTATCAAGGGAAATACGAGTTTGCAACACTACAAACGTTTCAACTCATTAAAAAGTTGATTTATTAAGAAATCAACTTTTTAATTGTTTTATTAAATTTATTACACCTATTTTTTCGAAATAACAGTAAACATCCCTGTCATGTTAGGCGAATAATCTTTAAAATCATATTTTTCGTAGAATGACGTTTTCCCTTGCGACGCAAACAAACCAATGAATGCTTTATCTGGAGCATTCTGATTTAAGTATTCTACTAAAGTATTCATTATTTTCTTTCCAATACCATTCTTTTGATACTCTGGATGAACCACTATATCTTGAATATAGAAATAGATAGCCCCATCACCAACAATTCTGCCCATGCCGATGATTTGATTATTATCCTTGACTGTTATACAGTAAATCGAATTTTGAAGTGATATTTCCACCACCTCAAAGTTCATATAATTAGTCCATCCCACAGAATCACATAAATATTTATATTCTTCCAATGTTGGAATGTCACTTTTAATCTCATATTTCTTCAAAATGTCCCCTCCAAGAATTCATTTCCACCAATACAAAGTAAATTCGACAAACTTTTATCTAACCCTTCTTACTAACTTAGCACTGTAAATCCCGATTAACCTCACGCTAATCCTTATATAATAAAGAAAGAGGCTGACGTATAGCCGTCAGCCTCTTTCTTTATTATATATTACGCCTTATGACACTCTGGACAAACGCCATAAATTTCTAAGCGATGACTATTGATAACGAAGCCTGTCGTTTTCGCAGCTTCCTCTTCCAGCTTTTCCAAGCCTCCATAAGGAAAATCAACAATCTTACCACATTTTTCGCAAATCACATGATAATGTTGACTTGTAACATAATCAAATCTACTTGAAGCGTCTCCATAAGTTAATTCCTTTACAAGTCCAACCTCTTTAAACACACGTAAGTTATTATAGACAGTTGCAACACTCATATTTGGAAACTTACCTTCTAATGCTTTATAAATATCATCCGCTGTTGGGTGCGTCATTGATTCCACAAGGTACTCTAAAATAGCATGACGCTGTGGAGTAATGCGTACACCCGTATTTTTCAGCATTTCTAGCGCTTCTTTTAATTCTTCTTTGACCACCGTCATGCACCCCGATTCTATACGGATTATTATTTTATAATTCTTATAAAGAGTGTACTCCTTTTCTTATAAATCGTCAATATTTCTACTATAAGTATGTGGTTTATTTTTATATTCAGGACTTGTTTTTATGTATCTTTCCCTTTTTCTTCATATATTACATAGAAAAAAGTGCGACATAATCGCACTTGGAATACTATCATCTGAGGAGGTATGCCCTACACTTCCACTTTATGTAAGGCAGTAAAATATGTATAGACACTTGCCTTGTTTCTGCATATTTTATCTCCAACGTAGATTTATTTTATATAAGAAAGAACATCCTCAATATGTCCTTTCACTTTCACTTTACGCCACTCTTTTACAAGTTCACCGTCTTTATTAATAAGGAATGTAGAACGCTCGATTCCCATATACTCTTTCCCAAAGTTCTTTTTTAACTTCCAAACATCGTATAACTCTGCTACTTTATGATCTTCATCTACTAAAAGTGTAAATGGCAATTCATGTTTCTCAATGAATTTCAAATGTCTATTCGCTGAATCAGGACTTACTCCAAGAATAACCGTATCCTTCTCTTGAAATACTCCATACGCATCACGAAAATCACATGCTTCAGTTGTACATCCTGGCGTCATATCTTTCGGGTAAAAATAGAGAACTACATTTTTACCGCGAAAATCAGCTAGGCTAACTTCTTCTCCGTTACTTCCCTCTAATGTGAATTCTGGTGCCATTTCTCCTACTGTAATCATTGTTATCACTCCTACTCTTTTCCTTTACTATAACAAATGCTTCCTTATTTTTCATTGTCTATTACAGACCTCATCACAAAAGCAAAAGGGAGTGTATATCCAATTAGCGCTTCTGCAATTGCAATCCATCGCCCAATTCCAATCGGAGATATGTCACCATATCCAACAGACAATAAAGTAACTGCGCTAAAATATAAACAAACTTCAACGAGTTGAAAAGAATGAACGTTCAAACTTTCTCCGTCCTCTTTCAAAACTGCGAAACCCATTTCCTCTAATACAACGTAACTTAATCCAAACGCGATCAGTACTGTTGTATAGATCAAAAATAATGTGGCCAAATTATACAGCGAAAAAAAACGCGTTGAATCTGAATAAGAACTCCATAATAATTGGACACTTTTCAAAATAGCGATTGCTGCAATTAATAGAATAAATCCCCATAACATGTCCTCCACCTCATTTTATATGTATGAGGTGGAGGACTGATTTATCCCTTAGAAACGAACAAGCTTCTATAATTAATTACCCGCGCCACGGTATCTTTTTACTCCTTGGTTCCAGAGGTTGATTGCAATCGTAAAACAGATAACACCAACAAGTGGCGTCGCGAATGCATAACTATTCCATTCTGTTTTTCTTAAAAAGTATGCTGCTGGATATACTCCAACAAACGCGAACGGTAAAACAAACGTTAAAATGAAACGAATTACACGATTATAAATATTAACAGGATAGCGCCCGTAATTACCTATGTTATACATAAGGGGCATAATTGAACTTTTCGCATCCGACCAAAAACCAAGGCTCGCAAGCGTAACAAATATCCCTCCATATACAAGTGCTCCTCCTCCTACCATCAATATAAATAAGAAGAAATCATACCAGTAAAAAGATAATTGTAACTCCACAGCTGCATATCCCATTACAACAATCCCTGTAATGGCTCCAATTAAAGATTCAAGTTCCATTCTTTCTAATATAATTTGAAATAGGCTATGGATCGGTCGCGTTAATACACGATCCATCTCCCCTTTAATAATGTATCGATCATTAAAATCCCATATATTAAAGAAAGCTGAAAAGATGGCAAATGGTACTAAAAAGAAACCATAAATAAAGATTACCTCTTCTCGACTCCATCCCTTCAATGCTTGTGTATGCCCAAATACAACGAGAATAAATATTAAATTAACTGCTTGAAGCGATAAATCAGAAAGTAAACCAACGATAAAATCGCCTCGATACTCCAATTTCGTTTTTATATATTGACTTGCATATTGTAAAAATAAGTTTATATATAGCATCTCATCATCCCCCTTGTACAATTAGACGTTTTCTCGCCGTTCTCCACATGAGTACAATTGGAATAATAAGTACAATTGCCCAAATCACTTGAAATACTAAAGCCTCATACAACTTACTCCCCTGTATACCTTCAGAAAAAATCATACTTGGAATATAACTAATAGCCTGAAACGGTAAAAACATCATTGCTTTTTGGGCCCATAACGGATAAAAACTAATTGGTAATAATAGACCTGAAAATAAATCAATAACAACGCGTTTTGCATACATAATTCCACTATTATTAAATAAGAAAAACGTAAGCATTCCCGTCATTAAATTAATTTGTGTATTAATAATAAAACTAAATATTAAAGATAAGAAGAAATATAACCACGTTTGAAAATTCGTTGTAATTTGCAATGAAAATAATAGCGTAACGATCACCATGCCCGGGATGGAAAAGAATGCAAAACGGAATATCCCCTCGCCAAGACCTTGCATAACTTTCATACCTAAATAGTTGTAAGGACGAATTAATTCTACAGCCACACGGCCTTCTTGAATTTCCATCGCAATTTCTCTATCTATATTATTAAAATAAAACGCACGTGCCATCCACGCGATTGCGATATACGTAGTCATTTGCGAAATAGATAAACTTTCAATATTCTCTTTTCCGCTATAAATTGCTTGCCACAAAAAATAATATGCGCCGATATTAATTGTATAAATTAAAATCCCGCTATAATAGTTTGTGCGATACGCAAGCATCATTAAAAAGCGAATTCGAATCATTTCAATATACTTACCCATGCGTAATACCTTCTTCATAAATGTTACGAATAATTTCCTCTGTAGACACTTCGTTAATTTTTAAATCTTTAATTTGAAATGCTTGTACTACTTTAGAAATAAGCATTGAAATAACAACTTCTTCATTCGGAATTTTTGCAACCCATGCGTTTTCCTCTTTCGCTTTCGACCAAACAACATGATTATCTGGCATAACCATTGATAAAGCCTGATAGGAAACTGGTGCAACAAACTGAAAGTGTATTTCCTTCTCTGCTCCCCACTGCGTACGAAGATTTTTTAAAGAACCGTCATACATAATATTTCCTTCATCCAGCATGATAACACGCTCACATAAAGCTTCAATATCCGTAATATCATGAGTAGTTAATAAAATTGTTGTTTTATAACGTTCGTTCATTTCTTTTAAAAATTCACGTATTTTCAATTTCACAAGTACATCTAACCCAATTGTTGGCTCATCTAAAAATAATAACGGTGGATTATGAATTAAGGCTGCTGCTAATTCACAACGCATTCTTTGACCAAGAGATAATTTTCGAACTGGTTTATCTAATAAAGGCCCTATATCTAACGTTTCAATTACGTGCTCCATATGCTCCTTATACTGAGCGTCTGATACACCATACACTTTCTTTAATAAACGAAACGATTCTTGGACTGCAATATCCCACCAAAGTTGCGAGCGCTGTCCAAAGACAACACCAATTGTTCTTACAAATTCTTCTCTTTGTTTATGTGGATTCATTCCATTTACTGTGATTTGCCCTGATGTCGGAGTCAAAATCCCCGTAAGCATTTTAATTGTTGTTGATTTACCAGCACCGTTCTCACCGATATAACCAACCATTTCACCTTGCTTTACAGTAAAAGATACATCATTTACTGCTGGTACTATTTTATAATTACGATTTAATAAATCGCGAAATGCACCCTTTAAGCCCGGACGACTTGAATAGGCTGTAAACTCTTTACGTAACCCTTGTACCTCAATTACCGATTTCATAATCGGACCCCCCTCCTAAATGTCACAACGAATAGTTTACCCAACTGCCTTCGCTATCACAAACAATACGTCTTTTCGAAAAACATGTTAGAATAATACATAGATTTTTGTAAGGAGATGAATTGTAGTGAAATTCACAAAGTCAGAAGCATTACATAAAGAAGCTTTAGAGCATATCGTTGGCGGTGTTAACAGTCCTTCTCGTTCTTTTAAAGCAGTTGGCGGCGGCGCTCCTGTTGCTATGGAACGCGGGAAAGGCGCTTATTTCTGGGATGTAGACGGAAATAAATATATCGATTATTTAGCAGCATACGGTCCTATTATTACTGGACATGCTCATCCGCATATAACAAAAGCAATTACAACAGCTGCTGAAAATGGGGTACTTTACGGAACACCAACAGCGCTAGAGGTAAAATTCGCAAAAATGTTAAAAGAAGCAATGCCTGCATTAGATAAAGTCCGTTTTGTAAACTCTGGTACAGAAGCAGTGATGACAACGATTCGTGTTGCTCGTGCTTATACAGGTCGCACAAAAATCATGAAATTTGCTGGTTGTTACCACGGTCATTCTGATTTAGTACTTGTGGCAGCTGGATCTGGCCCTTCTACTTTAGGAACTCCTGACTCAGCTGGTGTACCACAAAGTATCGCACAAGAAGTTATTACCGTTCCATTTAACAATGTAGAAACTTTAAAAGAAGCTTTAGATAAATGGGGTCATGAAGTAGCAGCTATCCTTGTAGAACCGATCGTTGGAAACTTCGGTATTGTAGAGCCTAAACCTGGATTCCTTGAAAAAGTGAATGAACTTGTTCACGAAGCTGGCGCACTAGTAATTTATGATGAAGTTATTACTGCTTTCCGCTTTATGTACGGCGGTGCTCAAGACTTACTTGGTGTTACACCTGACTTAACAGCGCTTGGTAAAGTTATTGGCGGCGGCTTACCAATCGGTGCTTACGGTGGTAAGAAAGAAATTATGGAACAAGTTGCTCCGCTTGGACCTGCATACCAAGCTGGTACAATGGCAGGAAACCCTGCTTCTATGGCATCAGGTATCGCTTGTCTAGAAGTGCTTCAACAAGAAGGACTTTATGAGAAATTAGATGAACTTGGTGCAATGCTTGAAAAAGGAATTTTAGAGCAAGCAACGAAACATAATATCGACATTACATTAAACCGTCTAAAAGGAGCTTTAACTGTATACTTCACAACAAATACAATTGAAGATTATGATGCCGCACAAGATACAGACGGTGAAATGTTCGGTAAATTCTTCAAGCTTATGCTTCAAGAAGGAGTTAACTTAGCACCTTCTAAATACGAGGCATGGTTCTTAACGACAGAACATACAAAAGAAGATATTGAATATACAATCGAAGCTGTCGGCAGAGCATTTGCTGCCCTAGCAGACAATAAATAATCCCGTCATTAAAAGGAAAAAAGAAAGCTCACCTTTCTTTTTTCCTTTTTTCTATTTCATAAATCCCGTATTAATAGTATAATTATTCATAATTATCTGTTTTATATTCTTTTACAGCATTACTATCTCTGTGTACAAGGTGATTTGCACCTTAAATAGTAAGATTATTCTAACTTTTACAAGAGGGGGGATTGACGGATGCTCAATACAAAAAATACATGGACACCGTCTTTATTTCGAGATTATAGAAATGCAGAACACGATGCGTGTGGAATCGTTTCCGTTATGGAGAAACGAAAAATTGCTACAAAAGAAAACATTGACCTTTGCATTCAATCACTCGTCAAAATGAATCATAGAGCTGGTTTCATTAATGGTGAGGGCGATGGCATCGGCATTCACATTGATGTACCAAAAGCGCTTTGGAATGAAAAACTAAAAAGTAGCGGATATAATCCAACGATTGTGGATCATCCCCACTTTATCGTTGGACATTTTTTTCTAAATAAAAAAGAAAACATTACTATCTTAAAAGATTATATTCGTACGCAATTAAACAACAAAAATTTTACAATCATTTTCGAAAGTGATGATGTAACAAACTCCGATGCACTCGGTCCACTTGGTAAACAAGAAGAACCTTTATTTTGGCAAGTTGCCCTTATCGCAGAAAACGAAATTACAAATATTGAGCAAACATTATTTTCTGTCACAATAAAAATAGAGGAAAACGAAGCAATTCATGTTGCTTCATTAAGTCGTGATCATGTTGTATATAAAGTTCTAGGTGCTGGTGATACACTTGTTGCCTACTATAATGATTTACAACATCCACTTATCGCTTCAACTATGACATTAGGACATAACCGCTACTCTACTAATACATTATCTAATTTTTTTCGTGTACAACCATTTAGCATTCTCGGACATAATGGTGAAATTAACACAATCGCAAAATTACGCGATCAAGCTGAAATGATTGATGTACCACTTACTGCTGGAGGCAGTGACTCTCAAGATTTAAACCGCACCTTAGAAACTCTACTTGTTCAATACGACTACAGTTTATTTGAAGCAATGGAAATATTGTTCCCTCCAATTATTAATGAAATTAAACTTTATGAAACACCTTTACAAGATTTATATACGTATATACGTGAAGCATGGGGACATTTTGCACAAGGACCAGCTGGCATCATTTCCCGTTTTAAAGATGAAGCTGTTTTCAGTGTTGATTCCCTTGGATTACGCCCAGTCTGGAAAGTAGAGACAGAGAGCTCTTATATTTTCTCTTCTGAACCTGGAGTTGTATCACCAACTAAATATGTAGCAGAACCAAAACCACTCGCCCCTGGAGAAAAGGTTGGATTAAAATGGAATGAACAAGATGAACTTGTTCTTTATGAATATGACAAATATCAAATCCAAGTATATAACCGTCTTAAAAAGCGAATTGATACTACCAATTATCATTTAAATTTATCTATCCCTGAAACGAAAAAAATCCAAGGGCTATGTGATTCTGTTCAAGTTGAAACGAAACAATACGTCGCTTTCGGATGGAACCGAGAACATATTCAGCTCCTTGAACAGATGGCAACAAAAGGCGTTGAGCCCATTCGCTCACTTGGGCATGACTCACCACTTGCCGCACTCGATACTGATAGACGAAATATCGCTGACTTTATTAAAGAAAGTGTAGCTGTTGTTACAAACCCTGCAATTGACCGTGACCGTGAAATTGAACACTTCTCTACACGTACTGTACTTGGAGAGCGTCCAAGTTTATTAAGCGGCGCAAAACGGCCATTTGTAGTTGAAATGCTTTCACCAATTATTTTAGAAGGCAGCGTGGCACAACCTATTGCAGAGGAATTACACACAATTACGTATGAACAACTCATAGAGCTATTTATGACTCATAACTCTATCGCCACAATCTCTGCTACATTCAGTTCGTCAGAAACTCTGCAATGTGCATTAAGCCGCATTAGTTCTGAAGCGATAGCTGCTGTTAACAATGGTGCTTCTCTACTAGTATTAGATGACGCAAAAGCCCATCTAAATGAACGCTTGTGGATTGATCCACATTTAGTTACCGCTAAAGTACATCAAGCATTAAGTGAAAATAAATTACGCCGCAATTGTTCTCTCGTTATACGTTCTGGTGCCCTTCGCTCCTTACATGACATTGTAACGCTATATGGATTAGGAGCAGATAGTATTAATCCATATTTATTATTCGCGACTGTAAATGATGGAACAAAAATACCAATTACGAATCTGTATAATGCACTTAATAAAGGACTAGAAAAAGTCATTTCAACAATTGGAATTCATGAGTTACGTGGTTACGGACGTCTCTATTCATCTATTGGGTTACATGAAGAAATTGCAAATATATTACAAATTACAAATTTCTTCGGTTCAAATGATTTAGCTTTTTCACTTGAATCACTTACTGAAGATGCAAAAATACGAGCAGAGGATTATAACAATCCTAAAATTAGAATGCGAAAATCATTTCATATATTCCCGCGAATTTGGAAAGCAATTGGCGATGTTGCAAAAGGAAATTCTTATGATGATTACCGTGACAAGTTAAGTGAACTAGAAGAGAATAATCCAATCGCAATCAGACACCTTGTTCAAACGAAACAAACAAAACATGTCGTTCCAACTGAAGAAGTATCTATCGGCATTCAAAATCATAATTTACCATTTATTATTAGTTCTATGTCATTTGGTTCTCAAAACGAAATCGCCTTTCGCGCATATGCAGAAGCGGCCGATCAGCTAAATATGATTAGCTTGAACGGTGAAGGCGGCGAAATTAAAGATATGATTGGGAAATACCCACATACACGTGGACAACAAGTGGCATCTGGACGATTTGGAGTAAATGCCGAACTACTAAACTCATCAAACTTAATTGAAATCAAGATCGGTCAAGGCGCAAAGCCTGGGGAAGGTGGACATTTACCTGGTTCAAAAGTGACAGCCAAAATAGCTGAAGCACGTAATGCGACAATCGGCTCAGATTTAATTTCACCTTCTAATAACCATGATATTTATTCAATTGAAGATTTAGCTCAAATGATTACAGAAATTAAAACAGCTAATCAACTTGCCAAAGTAGCCGTGAAAGTCCCTGTCGTTCCTAATATCGGAACAATTGCTGTCGGTATCGCCAAAGCTGGCGCTGATTTTATTAACATTAGCGGATTCGATGGCGGAACAGGTGCTGCACGTATTCACGCATTGCAGCATGTAGGTCTCCCTGTAGAAATTGGTGTTAAAGCCGCTCACAACGCTTTATTAGAAGCAAGTATGAGACATAAAGTAGAGATTTGGGCAGATGGTGGTATTCGAAGTGTAAATGATGCCTTGAAAATCATGCTCCTCGGAGCAAACCGTATTGGATTTGGCACACTATCAATGATTGCAATCGGCTGTACTACTTGCCGTGGGTGCCATCTAGATACTTGCCATGTTGGAATTGCGACACAAATCGAGTCTGAAGCACAAGCAAAAGAACACGGATTACGCCGCTTCGTTCCGCGCGAATTAGAAAGCGCAGTTGCCGGCCTGTTAAATTTATTCACCTCTTTCGGTGTAGAACTACAACGATTAACAGGACAGCTTGGATATACAAATTTACAAGCAATTGTTGGGCGTTCTGATTTATTAGAGCAAGTTCGAGGCGAAAATTTATTAAACTTATGTAATTTACTACAAATAATAGAACATCCATCTGTTACAAAAACAGAAGATGTGTCGAAAAAACAATTTAAAACCGTTCATTCCGCTGACTCAAAAGAATTAGTAGGCGTTGGTGTAGAGCAACGCGTTATGGGTGGTCTAGAATCATGTTATCGCGTTCGCAGTAAACTATATGAAGCTACTCAACTTGAACCACTTACATTAAAGTATACGAATGGTTCTATTCCCGGAAATGGGTTAGGTGCTTACAATAGTGAAAATTTATTTATACACGTAAATGGCGGCGCACAAGATGGCATTGGTAAAACTTCCTTTGGTGGTGGTATTTATATAACGAAATCAAAAGGAGAAGATGGAGTATATTATAACGGTTCTGTCGGAAAAGGATTTGGATATGGTGCACAAAAAGGGGCACTATACGTGCAAGGGAACGCTGATGCTCGCGCTGGCATTCGCCTTTCTGGGGCAGACATGATAATTGGAGGTAGAATAACAAAACCACTCCGTGAAAAAGAGCACGGAAATATAGGGGCATACTCCAATATTAAAGGGTTTGCTTTTGAATATATGACAAATGGGCGAGCGCTTGTTTTAGGTGACCCTGGTCCATGGATTTGCGCCGGCATGACTGGCGGTGTTGTTTATTTACGTCATGATTCAAACTTAGGCTTAACAGAACAGGCCTTAAAAAGAAGAATCGCAAAAGGGGCAAATGTTACATTACAACCAATTAGTAAAAATGGTTTGAAAGATGTAACTGAATTATTGCTAGACTATATTCGTGTACTAAACGAGCATGAGCAATACGAGGAAGTTGCTTTGTTAACCCCGTTATTAGATGATATACAGAACCAGTTTTTTGAAATTATCCCGAAAAAAGAACAGGCAGATCCATCTATCTCAACAGAGTAACATGAGTAATTTTCATTATTAAGAAAAAATTGACGAAGTACACTTCTCATAGTAATCTATAGTAACAATTTGAGACCTGCTGAAATTCAGCAGGTCTTTTTACTAAAAACTGATGTTTAAAAGAAATTAGGAAAAATTATAAAGTGAAACTTTGATTAGCCTACAGCAATTGAGCGTTTACCGGCATCCAGCTACTGAATTTAGAGGCGGGAATCTTACTGTTCACAATTAGCGCGATAAAATGAATACTAATTTCTTTTAACGTCACTAAAATATCACTTGCTAACATATTGTAATGAATGTATAGTATCATGTTGTACATTCATTATGACAAGAGAAAGGATCTTATTAAGGGTATGAAACTTGGTGCTCGCATTTTAAAAACGGGTATTGCCATCACGTTAGCTTTATTTGCTTGTATTTTACTTCAATTACCGAGTCCGGTATTTGCGGGAATTTCAGCTATCTTTGCTGTTCAACCGTCTGTATACCGTTCTTATTTAACCGCACTTGAACAAATTCAAGCAAATGTAATCGGTGCGATATTTGCTATCGCATTTGCTACTGCTTTTGGACATAATCCTTTTATTATTGGATTAACATGTATATTAGTAATTGCTCTTACACTGCAATTACGATTAGAAAACACAATATCAATTGCTTTAGTAACAGTTATCGCCATTATGGAGTATCAAGGCGAAGATTTCTTTAGTTTTGCCTTACTTCGCTTTGCGACGATTATGATTGGTATTATTGCGGCTTCACTTGTAAATTTAGTATTTATGCCGCCGAAATATGAAACAAAACTTTATCATCGTATCGTTGATAATACTGAAGAAATTGTAAAATGGATTCGAATGAATAGCAGGCAAGCTTCTGATTTTACAACGCTAAAAACTGATATTGATCGTATGAAAGAAAAAATGATCAAATTAAACCATTACTATTTGCTGTATAAAGAAGAAAGAAGCTACACGAAAAAAGTAAAGTTCGCAAAAATTCGTAAGCTCGTTTTATTCAGACAAATGTTAGCGACAACAAGCCGTGCTTTAAGTACGTTAAAATCATTACACCGTACTGAAAACGAACTGCGTTACATGCCAGAAGAGTTTCAGGAATCTATCCAAAACGAACTTGACTCATTAACGCATTATCATGAACAAGTTTTATTAAAATTTATTGGTAAAGCAAAAAAACAACAGTCTGTTGAGATGCTTGATGAAGTTGAAACAGGTAAACAAGAATTAATTGATATCTTTATGGAATATCAAAATAAGGACGATGAAGAAGCATATAAAACATGGTTACATCTCTTCCCTCTTATTTCTTCCATTATTAACTATAGTGAAGAAGTAGAGCATTTAGATTTACTTGTAGATAGCTTCTACACATACCATAAACCAGAAAAAGAACTCCAAATCGATGATAAAAAAGAAGACGAATAAAAAAACAGCTCCTTTTATGCTAAAGGAGCTGTTTCTGTTATATGTTGAAGTTGATATAAATTGTAATAAAATCCTTTTTTTCGCATTAACTCTTCATGAGAACCAGTCTCTTTAATCTCACCGTCTTCAATGTAAATAATCGTATCAACATGCGTAATCGTCGCTAATCGATGTGCGATTATAATCGTCGTCCTGTCAGCAGCTAACGTCTGAAGCGCCTCTTGAATATACCTTTCATTTTCTAAATCCAATGCCGAAGTTGCTTCATCCAATATAAGTACCGAAGGATTCTTTAGAAACACTCGTGCAATTGCCACACGTTGTCTTTGCCCGCCCGATAGCTTTACACCACGTTCTCCAACGACAGTATTATAACCATCTGGTAAGTCTATAATAAAATCATGAATTTGCGCAGCTTTGGCAGCTGCAATCACTTCTTGCTCTGTAGCTTTCGGATTTCCATATAATATATTAGCTCCAATTGTATCGCTAAACAATAAATTATCTTGCAGTACAATTCCAATATTACTACGTAAATTTCTCATATTATACTTTCTTACATCTATCCCATCTACATAAACCGCTCCCTCAGAAACATCATAGAAACGCGGGATCAAACTAGCAAGAGATGACTTTCCTCCCCCACTCGCTCCTACAAGCGCTACTTTCTCTCCAGGCTGCATAGTTAATGACAAGTTGTGTAATATCTCTTTTTCATCTGCATTATAACGAAAAGAAACATTATCAAATACAATTTCTCCATTTAATTTTTTCGTTTGTACCGCATTTGGCACATTAACAATATCGTATTTTTCATCTAACAGTTCAAACACACGGTCCATCGATGCAAAAGATTGTGTTAATGTTGTAGATGAATTAACAAGGCGGCGAAGCGGACTATATAAACTATCCATATATCCAACAAAAGCTACCATCGTCCCTAGCGTTAACTGCCCTTGAATTACTTCATATGCTGCAAAACCAATCACAAGTAACGGACCTAAGTCTGTTAACGTATTTACTGCCGAGAATGTTCTCGCCGTCCAACTTGTATGGGTTAATGCTTTCGTTAAAAATTCATTATTTCTTTTTTCAAACTGCTTCCCCTCATACTCTTCTAACGCAAAGCTACGTGTCACTTGCATTCCTTGAATACGTTCATGCAAATACCCTTGCATCGTCGCTAACGCTTGTGAACGCTCTTTCGTCAATTTCCGAAGACGTCCGAAAAAATATTTCACTGCAATTACATAAATAGGTAAAATCAATAACGCAACAAATGTTAATTTTATATTCATAGAAAACATAACAATGATGGCAATAGCAATTGTTGCAGTATCTAACCAGACGTTCATCAAACCAGTAATTACAAAATCCTTCGTTTGTTCTACATCATGGATGACACGCGAAATAATCTCTCCTGTTTTTGTATTGGAGTAATAACGTAAACTTAACTTTTGTAAGTGACCAAAAATATACTTCCGCAAATCATACAGTATTGTATTTGCGATACGCTGCGCGAAATATTGACGATAATATTCAATCGGTGGTCTTAATACCGCAAAAATAAAAAAAGCAATTCCAATCGCTGTTATTAATTGAGATGTTTTATCTTGAAGTGAACCTCCTCCTTGAATTACATCATCGATAATATACTTTAATAACCACGGCATAATAAGTGGGATACCAAACTTAACTAGTCCAATAATAATTGTAATAGCGATAAGCCATCGATATGGTTTAACAAATTGTAAATATCTTTTTATGCCCTGCACATAATCCCCCCTCTAATAGGACAAACCTGCCGGGAAGCCCCCTGCAGGTTTGTTTTAATTTCTGTACATTAAATATCGTTCATACCACATATCTACGAAGTCTGGTGCGAACGGACCTTTTCTTTGATGAATCCACTGTGTTAAATGTGCTACATTTCGTTTTAAAATTGTATCGATAACAGGTGGATACTGCATAATTTGACTATGTTTTTCATACTCATCTTCATCTAGAAGCGTATATGTCATATCTGGATACACTTTAATATCTAAATCATAATCAATATACTTTAATGCTTCAGAATCATACGCAAAAGGGGAGCTTAAATTACAATAATAATATACGCCCTCTTCCCTAAGCATCCCAATCACATTAAACCAATAGTTGGCATGAAAATAACAAATTGCTGGTTCACGCGTAATCCATGTTCGGCCATCCGATTCTGTAACTACTGTACGATCATTCGCTCCGATCACAAGACTCTGTGTCCCTTTTAAAATTGTTGTTTCTTCCCACATTCTATGAATGGAGCCATTATGTTTATAACTATGTATTTGTACTTTTTCTCCTTCTTTGGGAAATCCCATATATGCTCCCTTCTTTCAACTGCAAATGCCCTTTGAACGGCATTCACTTTTCTTCTATTATAACTTTTTTGTCAAAATTTTAAAACTAAAGGGATAAGACTCTATTTTCCACACTGAATATGCAGGAGGTTTATCGTTGAATACAATAATACCCAATCTTCTCAGAACACAAGGATTGTACTGTATTATTTATAAACGAGGACATGTAATAGAAAAAGCCCCTCTCTATTTGAAGGACTTTTCACCTGAAGGCAATAATATATCTTATCCTAAATTTGAAATCATTTTTTCAGTTGTAAAAGATTGGATTACACTATTCGTTTGTTCTTCAAATTTCTCATGTAACATCTTCAACGCTACTTCTGTTCTATATATTTCCTGACGGATAAAATGCAGTTCTTTTTTATCGCACGTATCTTTTTCATTCATTTCAATTTGTTGATACTTCTCTAAGTGTGATTGCAATTTTAACAGCTCATCCATCGTTTCCAATTGTTCTCCCACCAACTTATCAAAATCGTTCATTACTTACCCCCTTTTGGATTTCTTCATCAGTTATTATTCCTAATTACATATTTCTAATCTTTAACTTCCTTCTCCTTTGACAACATTTGTTGACTTATTAGAAGTTATGTCGTTCACTTTCTTTTCATTACAATGACCCGCACACAAAGAAAACACTTCTCTCGAATTGGAGAAGTGTTTTTCTTTCATTACTCGTTTGAACTAGAAGATTGTGATTGTTTTGCAGCTGACTTAGCATTTTGTTTTTTCACAGCATGCACGTCTGTTTCAGTTGCAAATTCTGTACCATAACTAGCGTTTGCACTTTGTGCACCAGAAGCTTGTGCTTTCTTTGCTTCTGATTGTGCGTTTGCTTGTTTTACTGCTTGTACATTTGTTTCAGTTGCAAACTCTGTACCATAACTAGCATTTGTACTTTGAATGCTAGCACCAGAAGTTGCCTTGTTATAACCTTGTTGTTTTTTACTCATCTTTCTCACCTCCACAATCAATAATGTAACCAATTCAACTAGAAGCTATCCGTAATTTTCTTTTAAAAAAATTCCGCATATATCTCTTGTTACTCATTCAAACTATAGAAAATGGAGGTGGAAATATGTATATAGGACGCGATATGACTGAACTAACGATGCTTTCAAAAAACGAATGGAAAGAAGATGAATTAGCTTATTTTCATCATTCATTACAACAGATTTTGCCCTATTTAAATGCGGAAGGGCAAAGTATTTATAAAGAAATTGTAATAGAGATCGAATCAAGGGGCGGCTTACAAGAAGGTGATGCCAGTTGGACTCATGGGACAAAAATTTCTTACGATTAAAAAAGTGTTCCCAATTTAGGGAACACTTTTTTGTTTATTGCATTGTAATTTTCTCAACACAACTCTCATAAATCGTACGATGCGATTTAGAGAAAGGTAACTGCTCAAATGCTTCTTTCGATACAAGTTTCAATGTATCTGTTTCAACAATATCACCGGTTACTTTTCCGTAAAATACAAATATATCCCAAGTACGATGAGTAAATGTATGTTGTACATTCATTGCGTACTCATCAATAGAAATCGAAAGCTCAAACTTTTCTTTCATATAATCTATAAGCTGTTCTTTCTGACTTCGAATCCCTTCGCCAAGTTCAATATTCGGAAACTCCCACATATTAGCTAATAATCCGCTACTTGGACGTTTATTAATAACGTAACGACCATCTTCAGTTTGAAGTACTCCTGCAACAAGCGGTACCATTGTAGGAGCTTTCGCTTTACTTTTTACTGGTAGTTCTTTTTGAACACCTTCAGCATATCCTCTGCAATGCTCACGTACAGGACAAAGTAAGCAAGATGGATTTTTTGGAATGCAAATCAATGCACCTAACTCCATCAAACCTTGATTAAAATAAGATGGATTTTCTTTCGAAATAATTTCACGCACAATCTCTTCAAAAACTTTTCGAGTCTTTGGTTTTGCAATATCATCCCATACTGATAAAATGCGAGATAATACACGCATAACATTTCCATCAACTGCCGGCTCTGGTATACCATATGCGATACTTAAAATAGCGCCTTTTGTATATGGTCCGACACCTTTTAACTTTTCAATTTTCTTTACATCACTCGGTACAACCCCGCCGTATACTTCTTTTACCTCTTTTACTGCCGCATGTAAATTACGTGCTCTAGAATAATATCCTAAACCTTCCCATGCTTTTAATACTTCTTCATCATCTGCGTTCGCTAACGCTTCAAGTGTAGGAAACTTCCCCATAAAATTTGCGTAATATGGTTTTACAGCTTCTACTCTTGTTTGCTGTAACATAATTTCCGAAACCCAAACGCGGTATGGATCTTTATTTTTTCTCCATGGTAAGTCGCGCTGTTCTTCTTCAAACCAACCAATTAAATCATTTTGAAACTGCTCTATATTAAAATTTTTTAGTATTTCAAGTGTCAAACTTGATCCCCCTCATTTTTTTGCATATAAGTACTATTATAAAGATTTTAGGAAAAAATTTAAGTAAGATGACATAGGAAATTGAAGGCAAAGGACTTGAGGTATCGAATAAAAAGAGTTACATTAATAAAAAACGGAGGTGGATTTCTATGGACACAGCCACTCACCTTGTTATGGGTATCACTTTAGGTAGCTTAGCAACATTAGATCCAGCCATAGCACAAAGTGATATTGGCCCACAAGCTGTTATGCTTGCTACAATTGCTGGTTCCAACATTCCTGACATTGACACAGTTTTAAAATTGCGTAATAACGCTAAATATATAAGAAATCATCGCGGAGTTACTCATTCCATTCCCGCGGTAATTCTTTGGTCATTCCTTATAAGTGGCATCTCTTTCGCCTTCTTTTCAGACGCTCCATATCTTCATCTACTACTTTGGTCATTTATTGCAGTCTTCCTTCACGTCTTTGTAGATATTTTCAACGCCTATGGTACACAAGCATTACGGCCTTTCACAAAAAAATGGGTCGCACTCGGCGTGATTAATACATTCGATACCGTAATTTTCTTTATCCATATACTTGCAATTGCTTGCATGCTCGTCGGTTCTCATAAAGGATACACTGCCTTAGCAGCATATATATTAATGATTGTTTACTATATCGGACGAATTATGATGCACAGAAATATAAGAAGCGTTGTACACAAACGTTTCAAAAATGTCGAAAAGATTATCATTTCTCCTTCTTACCGATTTTATCATTATCATTTAGCAGTCGTTACAGCTGATTATTACTACGTTGCGAGATGGCACCGTGGTAACATCATGATATATGACAAGTTCGATCGGGTACCGTTCCCAGACAATGATATTATGCGAGCAGCTAAACAAGATGAAAACATCTCAGCCTTCCTATCTTTCTCTCCTGTATATCGCTGGGATATTTTTGATCATGATCATTATTACGAAGTACGATTCATTGATTTACGGTATCGAAGTAAAGATTATTATCCATTTGTCGCGATTGTTCAGCTCGACCATAATTTAAATATTATTAGTTCCTATACAGGATGGATTTTTAGTGAAGAAAAACTTCGAAAAAAACTGGAATTACTTCCACATTAAAAAAAGCGACTCAAGTCGCTTTTTTTAATGTTTCAAATGATCTTCTTGATTAATTAAATGACTATACTTCGGATTGTTTGTACGCATTTCATGAAGGCGTACACCATGATTATTAATCCATGATCGTACCACTTGCTCAGTCATTTCCTCACCTTGATAACGCCCTGATTTTGCATAAGTTGTTTGAAAATCTTCCCAAAGTAATTCAACCCATGCACGAGCTTGTCCGTAAGAAAGCTTGTCATTCTTGTCTAATAATTCTTTCGTTAATGCTTCATAAATATCATTCATGTTCTAATCTCCTTTTACCTATTTATCCCTTCATTTCTAAAGGATAGTTTCTTCTGTTTTGCACATTCTATAAGTGATACTTCTTAAAGAGGTATCAACTGATGAGGAGGAGGGCGTTCGCAATGGGTAAACAAGCCGAATTTTGGTCTGAGTCAAAAAACAACAGCAAAATCGACGGTCAGCCGAAAGCGAAATCACGCTTCGCTTCGAAGCGACCTAACGGCACAATTAACACGCACCCACAAGAACGTATGCGTGCTGCAAATCAGCAGGAAGAGTAGTACAAATTAAATTAACTTCCTACACGAGGTGATAAAGATGAGCTACCGTGATCGCTTAGATAGTCGTTCTGAATTATTTAACCATACGTGGACTCGTCCAAAACATGCGAAAGCGCAAGTTAACGGACAGACGCAACAAACCCAGTCTCTCATTATATTGGCAAATGAATGTAAAAAACGCCAATTTTAGAATCTCCTATCTCCTTTAACGCCTACCAAAGATGAAAACCAGAGAGATATGTGCTCTCTGGTTTTTATTTTTCTTGCAATAAGGAAATTGGTATGCCAATCTCTTCATTATCATTTTGCTTATATCCCCAAGCAAATACCCCATTGAAATACGTAATTTTAAATAATACACCAGGTTCTTCTACTAATTCATATATTTCACCAATACGGAACTTGTTTATATCCGTCATATAAGCACGAGCCATTGCCATTTTTCTCATTAATACATCAAATTCATTGACAATCCCAAGCTGCTCAGCTTTTACTGCTTGCTCCTTCAAAGCGCCAATTTCTTCCCTTAGCTCATGCGGTGTCATTTCACTGTAGCGTTTTGGCATATTCATCTTATTCTCCTCATTCCTCTTCGCGTTTCATTTGCAAAAATATCTCAATTTCATCAATAGAGAATCCTTTTCTATATAACGCTTGTTTCATCTTGTTTTCAAATGTCCATCCATCATGCTTCTTATATTTCTCATAATATTTATTCCCATGATAGTGTAACGCTTCTTGTTGCTTTTCGTCATCTCTTTCGTCTTTCAATTCTTCCAAACAAATTTGAATTACTTCTCTAGAATATCCTTTTCGAACAAGCATCTCATCTAACTTTAGCTTCATTTGTAAAAAAGAATGCTTTTGATAAGATTTTTTCTTCTTTTCTATGAGAAACAAGGCATTCTCAATTTGCTTTTCCTTCGGATATTCTTGTAAACTGTGCATAATAAGTAAATCTTGAACACCTTTATTTAACAACTCTCTTTTAATAACAGTTGGACCTTTTCGATTCACATTACTTTGCGTTCGCGTATATAAAACAGCGTACTCTTTATCATTAATATATCGGTCATGTAATAATTTCGAAACGACTTCAGAGATGATGGCTTGTCCCACTTCTTTTTTTCGTAAAAAATCTTCTATTTCTTGTTTTGTTCTCATTTGATAGGATAAATAGGAGATTGCTTGTAAATATGCTTTTTGTACCTCTTCATTGTACAAAATATTTCCTAACTCTATTTCATCAATTTCTAAGCCTTTTTGTAATCCATGTTTCATTAAGATTACTTGATCCACACTAAACCCGTACTCTTCACCTTGGCCTTTATCAATATAAATATTAAATCGTTCTTTCGATCGTTTTTGTACTTCTATTTTTGTAATGACAGCCATACTCTCACCTCTCTATTATTTTAACATAGTCGAGGAACATTTTTTCTTTTCAAGAATATATATAATGAGGAGGAAATACTTGTGAAAATCGCAATTTCTGGTGGTACAGGCTTTATCGGTAAATATCTTTCTACTTTTTTTGTTCAAAAAGGATATACTGTTTACATCCTCACACGAAAAAAAACTACTGAAACTTCCGACCCTAACCTTCAGTATGTTCAATGGACACCAGATTTACAAACCTTCCCCCTCTCTTCTATTGATGTAGTTATTAATCTAGCCGGAGAGTCTATTAATAGTAGATGGACAAAGAAACAAAAGAAAGCCATTTTAAACAGTAGAATTCAAACAACAAAAGGACTCATTAAACAATTGCAGGCACTCCATAAAAAACCACATACATTTATTAATGCAAGTGCTATTGGATACTACGGAACATCTGAAGTAGAGTCTTTTACTGAGCAACAAGAAACTCCCGGAAATGACTTTTTAGCAGAAACAGTATTTTTATGGGAACAAGAAGCAGCTAAAGCATGTTCTCTCGGAATAAGAACAATTTACACAAGATTTGGCGTTGTATTAGGTGCAGATGGCGGAGCCTTGCCAAAAATGTTACTTCCCTATCAATTCTATATCGGCGGCACCATTGGTTCTGGGAAACAATGGTTATCATGGATTCATATAGACGATGTCGTTCGTATGATGGATTTCATCATACACAAAAAAGAAATTGATGGTCCTCTTAATATGACAGCACCAACACCTATAAGAATGAAGGAATTTGGAAAGACCATCGCTGCTGCAACGAGAAAACCACATTGGCTGCCTGTCCCTTCATTTATGCTTCACGCCTTATTAGGTGAGATGAGCATACTTGTACTAGAAGGGCAACATGTATTACCTAGTAAAGCAATTAAACATGGATACCAATACACATTTCCGGCAATAGACCATGCATTACAAAATATACTTTCGCATACAATGTAGTACTTCTAAAACACAATTTTACATGGGCCCTTTTAAAACTTTCATTTTCTAGGATCCGAAGCATTACCATACAAATAACCTTTCAGTTACTTTCCCTCAACTTCCATTAGCATTATAAAGTAACAGAAATGAGGTACCTATGAAAATATTGCTCAAACAAGCCATTGTATACCCTATTACATCTCCAAAGTTTCAAGGCGATGTACTCGTTACAGGAGAGCGAATTACCGAGGTCAAACCTTTTATTCAACCTACTCAAGATATGACCGTTATAGATGCACGAGCACTCCATCTCTTACCTGGCTTTATTGATGTCCATACTCACCTTGGTCTCTATGATGAAGGTACTGGTTGGGCTGGAAATGATGCCAATGAAACATCTGAAGTTTCAACACCACATATTCGTTCTTTAGATGGAATCCATCCTCTCGATATCGCCTTTCAAGACGCTGTACAAAATGGAATTACAACCGTTCACGTTATGCCTGGCAGTCAAAATATTATCGGGGGTACTACTTGTGTAATAAAAACAGCTGGAACTTGTATTGATCATATGATTATTCAAGAACCTGCTGGTTTAAAGATTGCCTTTGGAGAAAACCCTAAAAAAGTCCATAGTAATGGAACAAAAGAATCCATAACACGTATGGGGATTATGGGGTTACTTCGGGAATCATTCTATGAAGCACAACACTACGGGCACGAAGCTGATTTTCGAATGCTTCCTATTTTAAAAGCATTACGTCGTGAAATACCCGTACGTATCCACGCTCACAGAGCAGATGATATTAGTTCTGCGCTACGCTTTGCAACGGAATTCAACCTCGATCTACGTATTGAACATTGTACAGAAGGACACTTTCTTGTTGAAGAGCTTTCGAAACACAATTTGAAGGTTTCAGTTGGTCCCACTCTGACACGCCGTTCTAAAATCGAACTAAAAAACAAGACATGGGATACTTACCATATATTATCCAAAAATGGTGTGGAAGTTTCTATAACAACCGATCATCCTTATACACCCATTCAATATTTAAATATTTGTGCCGCTGTCGCAGTAAGAGAAGGATTAGACGAGAAAACAGCACTAGAAGGAATCACCATATTCCCAGCGCGAAATTTGCGTTTAGAGGATAGAATTGGAAGCATCGAGGTTGGAAAAGACGCCGATCTCGTGTTATGGACTCATCATCCTTTCCATTATTTAGCCAAGCCTGTACTAACTATGATTGATGGAAAAATAATTTACAAAAAAAATAAAAAAAACTAGTTTATTTTTTTGACTAGATAAAGTATTATACGATTATAAACTGAATGAAACCATAATCAATTTGTGTCGTGATTATCATTTTCAAATTGATGAATGGGGAAGGCAAATGGTGCGCCACCAGCGTTAGAAACTGGTTCTAGTGGGTTCGATTCCCACCCCGAAATTTTTTAAAGATTGATATAAAAATTTCGAGGGTGGGGTGTTTTTTCGTCATGCTACCCTCGTGTGAGGAGGAGTTAGTATGTTGAAAAAACGCGACTTACACGACAGCCACGTTCTATACGAGTTAATGGTGGATCCAGCTGTCTTCCCTTTTGTGCGTCAAAAGGCTTATTCTTATGAAGAATATTTATTCTTAACGAAACAAACGATTGAAGCTGAAGAGCGTGGTGAATTAATTTCACGCACAATTTTAGATGAATGGGGTAACCCTATCGGAACAATTACTTTATTTGATGTGCAAGAAAAAGCTGGATTTCTCGGGACATGGCTTGGCAAACCATATCATGGAAAAGGCTATAATAAATTGGCAAAAGATTCATTTTTTAGTGAACTTTTCTATGAATTAGATATTGAAACAATTTTCATGCGTATTCGTAAAATAAATATTCGTTCTATTAAAGCTGCAGAAAAACTGCAATATGTGAATCTAGCAAATGAAACAAGAAAAGCCGTATATGATGAAATTAACGCAAACGAAGAAGTATATAACTTATATGAAATTCCAAAAGATCAATACACACTTGCTACAATGCGAGATACAACCTTCCAAGATGCTCATCAATTAAAAGAAGCATAATCTAAATTTTCTGAAATGATAATCAATCATTAACATTTTCCATATGCGTATATCCCCTCATGTCTTTGGAAACGATAAATAGTAACTTTAAGACACGAGGTGATTTGTAATGGATAAAAAGAAACGTGATAAAGCAAAAAACACATTATCTAGTACACAAGAAGTTCTCTATCAACGCGAATTTCAAAAAGCAGATCGTGCAGCAGGATATCGCTCGAAAAGCATTTAAAGTGAAAATGAATAATTAGAAGTTTCCCCCCTAATTATTCATTTTCATTACATAATTTTCTCGACTGATAGAAGTAAGTAAAAAGACCCCTTATGCTTATGCATAAGGGGTTTTTTTGCTGTGGACAACTTTATCCACAAAACTGATGCAATTGTTAGTAATTTTCAAAAACACTTAATATTTTTCTATATTAAAGCATATATCAGCTGTTTTAATTGTGGATATTTTTCTAAAAATTGTGGACAATGTGGATATAGTTGTTAATATTCCGACTTTACCGTTTAATGAAAGCGCTATTATTTTGTGGATAACTGGCTAAATTTTCTTTGAAAATAATAAAGAACCCTCTTTACATATACAAAGAGGGTTTCATATTAAGTAAAAGATTGTGCAAGAGCAGGTGATTTAATAGGTATATGACGCGGTTCTGCATGATTTTCTGCCAAAATTGCATCTACAATATGACCAGCTGGCTCTGGAAGATAGATGCTTTTCATTGCTTCTTTCATTTGAAGAAGCTTCACATCATCTTGTAATAATGCCTCTGTTTTTGCGAAAACCTCACTATCATCGCGAATGACAACTGCTGCTCCTTTTTTTTCAAAGTACATCGCATTTTCATTTTCTTGTCCTGGAACAGGCTTATATAAAATGACAGGTACTTGCAACGCTGCTGCTTCACTTAATGTTATTCCGCCTGGCTTCGTAATCATACAAGAAGTAACTCGGAATAATTCATCAATATTTTCAACATACCCAAACACTTTTAATGCATCGGAATTTTGCTTCTGTAAACTTAATAAATCATGTTTTAAAGCTTCATTTTTTCCACAAACGACAACTACTTGTAAATTAGGCACTGACATAAATGATTGGCATAGTTCTTTTACATTTCCTAATACCCCATGAGCACCTGCTACAATTAGTAAAATCTTTTTATTCTTACATAACTGATATTTATTATATATGATGTCTGAATTTACCTTTAACTCAAAACTACTCCGAATTGGAATTCCTGTTTCAACAATTTGTTCCGCAGGTACACCGATATCAACCATCAATTCTTTCACGTAATCCGTTGCAACAAAATAACGATCTACTTCTCGATGAATCCATATTTTGTGCACGCAAAAATCCGTTAATACGTTATAGACAGGAATTGAAATCCCCGTTTGTTTTTTCAATTCTGGTACAGCAATAATTGGAAATGTATTAATCACAATATCAGGTTTCTCCACCTGTAACAGTGTTTTCAAACGTTTTCTTCCAAAGTTCGCATACCAAGATGCTATTTTCTTATCATAAATTTTTTCTACCCCGTAATAAAACAAACGATATAATTCTTTTCCTATTGTATAACTTTTTAAATATAGATATTTTGTAATGTCAGTTATAAATGGATGTGATTCTCCAAACAAGTCGCATACAATAACATCTTCAATTCCTTTTTGGCGAAATGTTTGTTCTAATGTTTTTGCTACTTGCACATGACCATTACCGTAATGTGCAGTTAATATTAAAACCTTGGGGTTTTTTATCAAACAAATCCACTCCTAGCTTTTTGTTTCTCCATATTGCATATACGACAATAGGAAAAACATTTTCCTTAAAAATTACATAAACAGATTCTAATAATTCCCTTTTCAGCTATGTACCTGTCGTGGATATGCAAAGCATATAAGATTGACCCCTTAATCCTATCTGTGCTCATATCTTTACATTATACTTTCCTATAAGAGCTTTCGCAATAACTTACAAATCTTCTCTATTCCATGATACTCACTCTTTTACTTCTTAATTCTTTTTACTATTTTGATTTCCCTTTACAATTATGTAAATTTATCCACTTAATCCGTACAAAATTATGGATATTCTACTTTCAGTATACTCTTTTATCAATATATACTCTAGATTTTATTGTAAAGAAAGCAAAAAGCCTAATCCAATATTTGGATTAGACCGCTTGTAAAATATGTTTAGCATGTTCTACATTTTTCTCAGTAGGTGGTTCTACATTTGCGAGTGGGTACTTGTGTCCAAGCGCCTCCCATTTATATACACCAAGCTTATGATATGGTAACACTTCAACTTTTTGAACATTAGACAGACTTTGAATAAAGCTAGATAGTTTTTGTAGATCCTCTTCATTATCCGTAACACCAGGAACTAATACGTGTCGTACCCAAATCGCTTTATTCTTATCCGATAAATAACGAGCAAATTGTAAAATATGTTCATTTGGTTTCCCTGTTAATTTACGATGCTTTTTGGAATCGATATGTTTCAAATCCAATAAAACTAAATCTGTATAATCCATTAAAATATCTAGCTTATTTTGGAATTCTGGTTCCTCAGAATAACACCCACCAGAAGAGTCGATTGTTGTATGGATACCAGCCTCTTTACACTTTTTAAACAACTCAATTAAAAAGTCTAGCTGTAATAATGGCTCTCCACCGCTAACTGTTATACCGCCTCCGGAGGCTTCAATAAATGGAAGGTAACATGTCACATCCTGCATCACTTCTTCAACTGTTATTTCTTTACCTTTACCGATTTCCCACGTATCAGCATTATGACAATATTGACAACGTAATAAACAACCTTGTGTAAATATGACATAACGAATCCCTGGGCCATCAACAGTACCACAAGACTCTACAGAATGTATTCTTCCTTTTACCATGTTACTTCCTCCTTTATTGAAACAGCCTCCCTTCGCTATGTATTAAAAGCGAAGGGACACTTTTTTCATTTACATGCTTTCATGCATTGTACGGTTAATTACATCAATTTGTTGTTCACGAGTTAATTTAATAAAGTTTACAGCGTAACCAGATACGCGAATTGTTAATTGTGGATATTTCTCAGGATGTTCCATTGCATCCATTAATGTTTCACGATTAAATACGTTAATATTTAAGTGATGGCCTTCTTTTACTGCATAGCCATCAAGCATAGATACTAAGTTACGTACTTGTACATCATCTTCTTTACCAAGTGCTTTTGGAATAATAGAGAATGTATTAGAAATACCATCTTGTGCATCTTCATATGGTAATTTAGCTACAGATAATAATGAAGCTAATGCACCTTTTGTATCACGTCCATGCATTGGATTTGCACCTGGTGCAAATGGTTCTCCAGTACGGCGTCCATCTGGAGTGTTACCAGTTTTCTTACCGTATACAACGTTAGATGTAATAGTTAAAATTGACATTGTATGAACGGAATTACGATATGTTTTATGTTTACGCAGTTTATTCATAAATGTTTTCACGAGATTTACAGCGATCTCATCTACACGATCATCATTGTTACCGTATTTTGGGAAGTCTCCTTCAATCTCGAAGTCAACTGCAATACCATTTTCATCACGGATTGGTTTTACTTGTGCGTATTTAATTGCACTTAATGAGTCTGCTACTACAGATAGACCCGCGATACCTGTTGCCATTGTACGAAGAACATTTGTATCATGAAGTGCCATTTCAATACGTTCATAGCTATATTTATCATGCATGTAATGGATAACATTTAATGTGTTTAAATATAGACCCGCTAACCATTCCATTGTCATATCAAACTTATGCATAACTTCTTCGTAATTTAGTACTTCAGAAGTAATTGGTGCGTACTCAGGACCAACTTGTGCTTTTGATTTTTCATCTTTACCACCGTTAATCGCATATAATAATGCTTTCGCTAAGTTTGCACGAGCTCCGAAGAACTGCATTTGCTTACCGATTCTCATTGCAGATACACAACAAGCAATTCCGTAATCATCGCCGTAATCAGCACGCATAATATCATCATTTTCATATTGAATTGCTGATGTTTTGATGGACATTTTCGCACAGTAGTTTTTAAAGTTCTCTGGTAATTGTTTAGACCAAAGAACTGTTAAATTCGGTTCTGGAGCTGGTCCTAAATTATCTAATGTATGCAAGAAACGGAATGAGTTCTTTGTTACTAATGGACGACCATCTAATGCCATACCACCGATAGATTCAGTTACCCAAGTTGGGTCACCAGAGAATAATTCATTATAATCAGGTGTTCTTGCGAATTTCACAAGACGTAATTTCATAATGAAGTGATCTACAATTTCTTGTACTTCTTCTTCTGCTAAAGTACCATTTGCTAAATCTCTTTCAATATAAATATCTAAGAATGTAGAAGTACGTCCAAGACTCATTGCAGCTCCGTTTTGCTCTTTAATCGCTGCAAGATATGCGAAGTATAACCACTGAAATGCTTCTTGTGCATTTGTTGCTGGTTTAGAAATATCGAAACCATGAGAAGCAGCCATTTGTTTTAGTTCTTGAAGTGCACGCATTTGCTCAGATAACTCTTCGCGTAAACGCATTGTATCTTCGCTCATTACACCACCAGTTAAATTCAAATCAGCTTTTTTCGCTTCAATTAAATGATCAATACCATATAATGCTACGCGTCGATAGTCACCGATAATGCGTCCACGACCGTATGCATCTGGAAGACCAGTAATAACACCTGATTTACGTGCATTTCTCATTTCTGGTGTATAAGCATCAAATACACCTTGGTTATGAGTCTTTCTCCAATCTCTAAAAATACGACTAAGTTCTTTGTCCATTTCGTATCCATAAGATTCACAAGCTTGTTCTGCCATACGAATACCACCATATGGTTGTAAAGAACGTTTAAATGGTTTATCAGTTTGGAAACCGACTACTTTTTCAATATCTTTATTTAAGTATCCTGGGTCATGTGATGTAATAGAAGAAACAATTTTTGTATCCATATCAAGAACGCCACCGTTTTCACGTTCTTTTGTTGTTAAATCCATTACTTGATCCCAAAGTTGTTTCGTTGCTTCAGTTGCTTCTGCTAAGAAAGATTCGTCTCCTTCGAAAACGTTTACATTATTTAAAATGAAATCGCGAACATCAATCTCTGCTTTCCATTTTTCACCTTTAAAGTTTTCCCATGCGTTTTTAACATTTTCTAATACTTGAGTCATCCTAATCTCCTCCATTTTTGATTAGTACAGGACTAAGATTTTTTATATAACAGCTTACACACTTAGAATACTACTTTTTTACGAAAGTGAACGAAATAGTTGTGACATGTTTGTGAAATGTTGAGCAAACTACTATATATATAGTGTTAACTTCATTTAAAAGTCTTTAAAATTAACCCTTTCCTTAATTGTATTTTTTTGGTATCCTTATATACGAGTCCTATTTTGTAATATAAGAACAATACCCATTGTAGAGCTGTAATACTCTTATCTCCTAATCTGTTATAGTTTTTATAACAGAACAAAAAAGTGTACACATGTTGTACACTTTTTTTGTTACTTCTATAAAACATCTCTTTTTCTATTGCCATCATAGAATCCGCCACGATTGTCTGTTGATGCAATTATTTGCTCTAGTCCTTCTATATGATCACCTATAATTCGAAGTACAGCTGGAGGATGACCTATTTTTGCAAAATGTTCACTGGGACGAATACGGTTCATCTTATCAACCTCAACACGACATACACATGCAATTTCAAATCCAGAAAGAAGAGCCTTCACCTGTGCTACACAAGGTGACAATAAAGATTTATATCCAATTGCTTTCAAACACTTGTGGCTAAATGCATTAGGTACCGCAATAAGTGAGCCTACCCCTAAATCCTTTCTATCACAAGCTAAATTTAGTGCATACTTAAATGCAGTTACAAGATGAAGTGGTACTCTTAAATCTAAATAATGATTTAAATCATTTAATGCGACGTCCTTTCCATCTGCAATAGCTTTTGCAAAAGGATATAGTTCACTAGCTGGAATAACAAAATCACCATCTATAAATAACACAATTTCTCCTTTTGCAAAATAAGTTCCAAGTGAACGCCCTACATCGTTTCCAAGGGCTTCTTTATATACAATGGTTGTTGCGCCTTTGTCTTTTGCAATCGTTGCTGTTTTATCTGACGAACCATTTACGACAACGATGATTTCAAAAGGTTCAATTTTACGAAGCTCTTCTATAACCTTTCCAATTGTTTTCTCTTCATTTTGTACAGGAATAACAACCGATAGTTGCTTTTCTCTATACAAATTGGATGTAACGCCCCATCCTTGATAAAAATCTTCGAAATTTAAAGTATGATAGACGCTATCCCTTTTCCTATTTCCATCATAATATCCCCCGCGTATATCACTGCTTACTATTCGTTCTGCAACTGCTTCTATATGATCACCTATCATTCGTCTTTCAGATTGAGAAAGGTTCGTGCCATATGCAGCATGTTCAATCGGTCGAAATTTATTCGGCGTAATAACATCAATAGCACAATGACGGTTAATTCTCCATTTACTTTGTGCTATACGTAAATGAGCTACAATAGGATTAACTAAACATTCATATCCAATACTTTGGACGACTTCTTTCGTCAACGCATGAGGTACAGATAATAAAGAATCTATCTTTAATTCTTCACGCTCTAACATTGCATTTAATATTTGACGCCACACTGTAACGGAATGGGGTTTTTGTTTCTTTAAAAACAATGCGTCCAAATTATTTAAAACGATGTCAGTCTGATCATGTAAAATTGGATTAAGAAACAATTGTAATTTGGAAGTTGGAATAGCAAAGTCCCCATCTATAAATAGTAATACATCACCTATCGCATGTTTTGCGCCAACTGCACGCCCAACATCGTTTCCTAATAGTTCTGTATACCTGATTACTTTACAACCTAGCTGATCAGCAACCTCTTCTGTACCATCATTACAACCATTTGCTATGACAATAATCTCTACTGGATTTAACGGTTTTACCGATTGAATAACGTCTGAAATCGTATCTACTTCATTACTTGCAGGAATAATAACTGATAGCGACTTAGCCATTGTTTTCTTCACGAAACCATTTAATAGTTTCTTTCAATCCTTGTTCCCACGTTACTGTCGCTTGAAATTGAACAAGTTCTCTTAACTTTGTTACGTTCGGCCTTCTATTCGGAATTTCTTCAAAGCCATGTGGATATACTTCCTCAAAAGGAACTTGTACAATTTTCGAAGAAGATTTCGTTAGTTTTTTTATTGTTTCTGCTACTTCTTTTATACTCTGTTCGTTCTCAGAACCTATATTAATAATCTCACCATTTACCTTCTCATCCATTGCCCGAATTGTTGCTTCTACCGCATCACTCACATACGTAAAGCAACGTGTCTGCTTTCCATCTCCATATACGAGAATGTCTTCTCCTTGCAAAGCTGCACGGATAAATCGCGGGATTACTCCTGCATATGGACCATCTTTCGCTCTTGGACCATAAATATTAAAATAACGAACAATCGTTACAGGTAAGCCTTCTAATGCGTATCCTAAACATAATGTTTCTTCTAACGTTTTACAAACTGCATAACTCCAACGAATTTTAGAAGTTGCCCCGTACAATCGATCTCCTTCTTCAGAGAAAGGCGGTTTGCCTTTACCATATACTTCTGAAGTAGATGCAAAAACTACTTTCTTCTTTCCTTTTAATGCTGCTTGTAAAATGTTTCTCGTTCCGTCAAAATTCGTTTCAATGAGCTCTATACTTTTTTCCATTGTCGTTTTAACACCTAAAATTGCTGCTAAATGAAACACTACATCATGTTGGTTTACTAATTCATACATAGAATTTTTATCTAAAACACTTATTGGAATAACCCGAATCTCTCTCATTAGCTCATTATGATACTTATTTTTCCCTTTATAGAAGTTATCCACAATCGTGACTTCATAACCCCTTCTCACCAACTCTTCAGCTAAATGAGATCCAATAAATCCGGCCCCACCTGTAATTAAACATTTCTTACTCATACACTCACCTTCTTTATAATTCCCCGTGTATCTATTACTCGGTCTATTCCTTTAAAAAGCTTCCAATCGATATTAGAGTGGTCAGTTAAAATTAAAACACAACCTGCCTCTTTAACTGTTTGTTCATCCAAAGCAACAGATTGATACACCTTATCTCCAATTTCCGCGGAAGAAATATATGAATCATGGTATTTTATCTCGTATCCTTCTTTTATTAGTAATTGAATAATTGGCAAAGCCGGTGATTCTCTCAAATCATTTACATCTTTCTTATATGCGATTCCTACAATTAAAACTAGTCCGGGTGATTGCACCATGCCCTTTACTTTCCGGACTATTTTCTCTGGCATTTCTTCATTAATTACATGTGCCGCCTCAATTAATTGACTAATTGCCCCATTCTTTTTTATTCGCCATTGAAAATATAAGGGGTCTACGGGAATACAGTGCCCCCCTATCCCTGGTCCTGGCCAATACGGAGTAAATCCAAAAGGTTTTGTAGATGCCGCTTCAATGGCCTCATAAAAATCAATCCCTAAACTTTCACATAATGTGTTTAACTCATTTACTAAAGAGATGTTAACTAAGCGCTGAATATTTTCAAATAGCTTACACATCTCTGCTACTTTCGGCGAACTAACAGGTACAACTACGTCAAAAATGGTACTATATAAATCCTGTACTTTTTGTTTACACTTTTCTGTTTGTCCACTAATAACTTTTGGAATAGATTGAACTGAATATTGACTATTTGCTGGATCAATTCTCTCAGGGGAATATCCGATATAGAAATCTTCTCCTACCTTTTGGCCAGCTTGAGAAATAATAGGAATAATAACTTCCTCAAGTGTGCCTGGATATGTGGAACTTTCAAAAATGAAGGTTTGTCCTTTTTGGAGATTTTGTTGTATATAATGCGAAGCTGAAATGAGGGCACTTAAATCTGGTTCTCTTCGTTCATTAATTGGAGTTGGAACAGTAACAATAACATAATCACTATTTTGGAAATCAGTAATACCTTTATCTGGTGTATTTACTATTAATTTATTTTTAGTCAATAAACTTTGCAACACTTTAGAAGAAACATCTGGAATATAACTTTCTCCTTTTATAATCGATTCTATTTTTCTAGTATCTTTATCTAATCCAAGTACGGTATGTCCTCTTTCTGCAAAATGGACTGCTAAAGGAAGACCAACATACCCTAATCCAATAATAGCTACTTTACTACTAGCATTCATCTGTATTCTTTTCTTCCTTTCTCAATTGTTGAATAGTGTCTCTATCGCGATCTCCATCTGTAAAACTCCCACGTTCGTCTGTATATTGCAATAGATAAGCAATCGCCTCAAGTTGATCACCGAAAATACGGTCAAATGCCGGAATACGCCCATTTACAAATCCATGTTGCTCCGGGCGTATCCGATTGGTTTTTATAACATCTACAAATTCTACTGCTGTAATAGAAAAAAGCTCCAAAATAGCTTTCATTTGAGCTAATGGCGGAATAACAAGCGAGTTATATCCTATTTTCTCTATTACCCTTTTATGCATAGCATGTGGTACTGCCGTTAATGAGTTATTCCATAAATCCGGTCTTTTCGCTACTAAATTCATAAAATATTTCCCCATACTAATTGGATCTGCAGGATGAAACATATCTAATAAGCATTGTAAATCATTTAAAACCACGTCACTTCCATCTTCAACAGCTTGCAAAAATGGAGTGAGTTTTTTTGCTGGAATAACAAAATCACCATCAACGAATAAACAAATATCGGCTGTGGCATGCATAGCTCCTATTGCTCGAGCTACATTATGTCCGAGTGCTTCCTCGAATTCAATAACGATAACATTCTCTAACTTTGCCTGTTTAACAGTCTCAAAATCTGCTCCATTCGCGACAACAATAATTTCATCTACCCCTGCTTTTTTCACTTCTTGTATAACAGATCTTATCGTCATTTTTTCTTCTGACACTGGTATAATCGCACTATATTTCGCTTTTTCCTTCTTTAATACAACTGGTTTATAGTTCCCTATAAACTCCCTATCCCTGTTTCCCTCCGAAAAACCGCCGCGTTTACCATATGTTTCGATTACATATTGCAAAGCACGTAAATGATCACCCATAATACGGCTAGTCGCTTTCGGATAAGGAGAACCAGGTGATGTTCCTGTATGCACAGGACGAACCTTATTTGTGTGAATTACATCGACCGAAGCCGTATCAACAATATCTACTCCTCTAGACATCGCTATCGCTTGAAATAGTGCTGGATCTGCTAAATTCCACCACCCAAGTTTCTCGATAACTTCCCTGCTCATCGCATGTGGAATTGCGATTAAAGATCCAACAACAAGCTCTTTTTTATTCAAATAGCGATTCAACATGAACTTTCCAACTGTCGTATAATGTGGTCTCATCTTTAAATAAACCGACCATGTTAAATTATTCACAACAATTTGATGCCCTTGTCGAATTCCTTTCACGAAACGTTGTAACTCTTTACTACCAATAACAATATCACCATCTAAAAACAAAACAATTTCACCTTTTGCTTCTCTAGCCCCAATAGCCCGTCCAACATCATTGCCAAGAGAATGTTTATAATAAATCACGTGACAATGATGTTGTAACGCTATGTCTTTCGTTCCATCTGTGGAGCCATTATCTACTACAATAATTTCATAAGGCTTGAGCTTCTCCACTTCTACTAAAACTTGTGATAAAGTACTCGCTTCATTGTGCGCTGGAATAACAACTGATACTCTCATACTTGTATCACACTTACCCTTCCAAGCGAACATAAGCAATAATAGGAGTACGCACGATTACATCTTCCGGTGGTCCATAAGAAGGAGAAGTACGAACACTTACTGCCCCATCCGTCACAGATAACAGAATGCCTGCAACAATTTCTACAGCTGTAACAACTTGCACTAACTCACCAACATGGTTACGTAATTCATCAGTAAATAACATATATAGCTCTCCTTTCTTACACTTCTTTAATTGATATAATACTTGTAAATGGTAATAAAATTTCAGTTCCTATACCTTCTTGCAATGTTAAGAAATCATCACCGACTGCTACAATAACGCCTGTTAATTGTCCAACTGTCACCGTAATTTCAACGTTTTTACCTAAATACTGCTTTGCAATTTCTTTAAAAGGTGATGTATTGCATTCTTTTAAAATGTTACAAATAATAGATTGAAATTGGCTTGACTTTATAAATTCTTCCGTAGCTTGCTTAGAGTTTCTTTGAATAAACCTTGCAAAGTTTTGCGAAAATAAAAGTCGTTCCACAGCAGGCAATAATTTATCATCTAAAAAATAGCTTAATTGTCTATTAAACAATCTTGATAATTTATGCCAATATTTTCTGAACAGACACATACACTTCTCCTCCTATTATTTTTAGATTATAAAATTTTACATCCATACATCTTAATGTATACAAAATAGATATTTTTGTGATAGGTAAGGCATACATTTTCAAAAGAAATATTTGTTTCAGGGCAAAAAAAAACTATCCAAAAGGATAGTTTTTTACACTTCAATATTTCGCAACATCGTATAAATGTCATTATTCACTTTACCAAATGATTTAATGTTATTTTGAATGTTAGATAATAAAACAACATACACACTACCATTTTTACTAAATCCATTTAAACAATTCCAACCTGGCATTACACCGTGATTCGAATAGCTTCCTGGGTCTACGTACCAGCCAAATCCGTAATCCTTTTTCACGGCTGTAAACATTTGATCGTAACTCGCTTTTGAAATTAACTTTCCAGAGTATAACGCTTCATTAAATAAATATAAATCATGTGCACTCGTATATATATCACCACAACCATATAGTTGTGACATGCTCGGAATATTAGGTGTTGTCATATTATTATTTACTATTTTATAACCCGTTGATGGGAATCTTGTTTGTTCTATCGCTGTGCCAAAACCAGAATGTTTCATACCAGCAGTAGCAAAAATATGTTGTTTAATATATTCTTCAAGCGACTGTCCACTTACCTTCTCGGCAATGTATGCAAGTATAGAGTAGTTCGAATCGGAATACTTCCACTTCTCTCCTGGACCACCAATACGCTTTTGATTTCCTATTCGCTTTATCAGTTCTTCATGAGAAATATCTTCTTTTCCTTGCTCATATTCGGGAATCCCTGATGTATGTGTTAATAGATGTTTTAGCTGAATACTATTACCTTGTGGAAAATCTGGAATATACTTCGCAACAGTATCTTCTACTTGTAATTTATTTTGATCTTTCAATTGCATAATAGCAGTTGCTACAAACGCCTTTGAAATAGAACCAATATAAAAAGTTGTCTCTGAATTATTCGGTACTTGCTGCTCTTTATTTGCCATACCGTACCCTTTATTCAGAAGAACTTTTCCGTTCTTCACAATAACAGCTGTCCCGCTAAATCCTGCGTTTTGTAAATACTGGTCCAATTGAGCGTTTTCATTAATTTCTTGAGGTGGTCCTTCAGCAGGCTGTTCCGCAGCTTGCGCTTGCTTCACTTGTTCTTCCTGCTCTTTTTGTTTTTGCTTCTGTACGTCTTGTTTCTTTTTTTCTTCTTTCTTTTTTAGCTCTTCTTGTTTCTTCATTTCTGCTGCCGCTTTTAAAGTTTCTTCTTTCTTATTATACGCAACAATTTTTATATACATGAAATATACAAGTGATAATAGTAAGACGAGAATGATTGTTCTTTTTATGTATACAATCGGCCGATGTGCTTTCCCATTCGTATTATTTTTTTCCTGATCCATAATTGCTTTTTTCCCCTTACTCACCAATAATTTAATTCCTCTACTAAAGATTCGTTTTAGTAGATTATGGATAATCCATTCTATATCATCCCTACTTTATCACGCACTGCACATATTACCAACCTATATGTACAAAAAAGAAAAAGAAAATTTACAAAAGTAAGATTCCCGTTAAATTATTAACAAAAAAAGAGGATATCCTCTAAAAAATTGATGTTATCAATCTTTTGGGACATCCCCTTATTCATTATTTATACGTGTTTTTTCATATCATCGGCAACAGATTCAACATTTGTACCTACGATAACTTGTACACTTGTATTACTTAATTTCATAACACCTTTTGCACCAGCACGTTTTAATGCTGCTTCATTTACTTGACCAGCATCTTTTACTTGTAAGCGTAGACGTGTTGCACAGTTATCAATAACTGTTAAGTTTTCTTTTCCGCCTAAAGCTGCTACGTAAGTTTCACCAATTGAACCTGCAACTGGTGCATCACCATCTTCAACTAACTCATCGTCATCTTCACGACCAGGAGTTTTTAAATCGAACTTCTTAATTAAGAAGTAGAATATTATGAAATAAATTGCTGCGTAAATTAAACCGATACCTGCTAGTAAGACTGGTTTTGTTGCAATACCAAAGTTTAAAGCGTAATCGATTGCACCGGCACTAAATGAGAAACCATCATGAATGCCAAGTGATGTTGTAATGAATAAAGAAAGACCTGTTAGTACAGCATGAATACCATATAATACTGGTGATAAGAACATGAATGAGAATTCAATAGGCTCTGTAATACCAGTTAAGAATGAAGTTAATGCTAGACCAGCTAACATACCAGTAACTGCTTTACGCTTTTCTGGTTTAGCAGCTGCAATCATTGCGAAACATGCTGCTGGTAAACCGAACATCATAACTGGGAAGAAACCAGTCATAAACATACCTGCTGTTTTGTCACCTGCAAGGAAACGAGCAATATCACCATTAACAACATTACCTGCTGCATTTGTAAAGTCCCCAAATACAAACCAGAAGTATGTGTTCATTACGTGGTGTAAACCAATTGGGATTAATAAACGGTTTAATAAACCAAATAATCCTGAACCAATTGCACCTAAATTAACAATTCCATGAGCTAATGCATCAATACCATTTTGAATTGTTGGCCAAATTTGTGCAAATAGAATTCCTAATATCAACATCACAACTGATGTAACAATTGGAACGAAACGTTTTCCAGCAAAGAAACCTAACCATTCTGGAAGTTTAATCTTATGGAACTTATTATAAAGAAGTCCGGCTATAACACCAACAATAATACCACCTAAGACTTTCATATCTACTTTAGTCGATAATTCAGCAGCCTTAGATACTTGTGTCATTGTATCCGCAAGCTTAGATGGATCTACATTTGCGCTATTACCTATTAAATCTTGAACTTTACCTAATTTACCTTGTAATTCAGCAGTTGAATACCCTTTGCTAAGTGCATCAATACTATTTTTCATAACAAGATAACCAATTGCACCTGCAAGACCTGCTGCACCACTACCATCCACTGAAAGACCGATTGCAATACCAATTGCAAAAATAAGTGCTAAGTTATCAAAAACTGCTGCGCCGGCCTGTGCCATAACAGGAATATCAAATACATCTGGTTGCCCTAAACGAAGCAATAATCCTGCTGCTGGTAGTACTGCGATCGGAAGCATTAAAGCTTTACCAATACGTTGTAAAAACTGCAACATTTTAATTCCCCCTAATCTAATTTATGAAATCGTTATCATTATAAGTACGCTTTAGAAAACGCTTTCTATTACATAACCATAATAACATATAGTTGTATAGATGTGTAGTTTTTATTTCCGAACTTTTTATGGATAAATCTCCTATTTCCAAACTGTTATATAAAAGGAAAATTCTCCTTTTCAAAATACAGAATACTCGAAATGAAAGACCTATTATAGCACATTGAACTTTCGTTTTATCATTCCACTTTTTCATGTTATTATTTATTTCCGAGCATATCGGGAAAAGTAAACTTAGTTAATTCAAAATAGGAGCGTTGGTACTATGCAGTGCATTGAAACAAACAACTTACAACAGTTGTTAGAACAAGTAAAACCATATACGAAAAAAGGAAAACTTGCTACTTATATCCCCGAACTAGGAAATGCAAATCCAGACGATTTAGGGATTGCCATTTTCCATAAAGAAACAGAATATATCCATGCAGGCAACTCACAAACACTATTTACTCTTCAAAGTATTTCCAAAGTAATTACACTTGCCCTTGCCCTTTTAGACCGTGGCGAAGAATATGTATTTTCTAAAGTTGGAATGGAACCAACGGGTGACCCATTTAATTCTATTATTAAGTTAGAAACGACAAGTCCGTCCAAACCCCTTAATCCAATGATAAATGCAGGAGCATTAGCTATTACAAGCATGTTAGCAGGAAAAGATAACGAGGAAAAAATGGAACGTATTCTTCATTTTGTACGTGAAATAACAGATAATCCTACTATTAATTATTCCTCTAAAGTTGCCGATTCAGAATTAGAGACAGCTTATCTAAACCGTTCACTTTGTTATTATATGAAACAAAACGGAATTATCGATTGTGATATTGAAGAACTTATGGATTTATATACTCGTCAATGTGCAGTTGAAGTAAACTGCATCGATTTAGCACGTATCGGCTTAATTTTTGCAATGGATGGATATGATCCATATAAAAAGAAACAAATCATCCCTAAACATATTACAAAAATTTGCAAAACATTTATGGTCACATGTGGTATGTATAACGAATCTGGTGAATTTGCAATTCGTGTTGGTATCCCTGCAAAAAGTGGTGTAGCCGGTGGTATTTTCGGTTGCGTAAAAGGAGACATGGGAATCGGTATTTTCGGACCAGCTTTAGATGCAAACGGAAATAGCATTGCTGGTTTTAAAATTCTTGAACTTCTTTCTGCTCAAGAAGGCTGGAGTATTTTTTAATCGCGAGTTATCCTGCTATACTAGCAGGATTTTTTATTTCACCAAAACCTCACTTTTGTCAGTTATCAATCCTCTTACAAAAACAGTGCTGAAAGTTTCTCTATATCATGCATATTTGTTCCCCCCTCCTGAATAATATAGTACAACCTAGCGCTATATGTGGAGGTGTGAAAGATGAAACTAATATTTCAAATGGGAAAACAGCCTGTTCTTGAAAAAACAATTCTTCTTTTTATATTGAGTATTGTAGAAAGCTTAAAGCTAAAAGTTGTTTCACTCGATGAAGCTCACCGATACATATTCAATTTAGAAGTACTTGAACTATTAATGGACCGGAACATCGATGATCAAGTACTTGAACTTATTCATTTCGGAATGGGACTTGAAGACATTCACCATGTGCTTCCTGAAGAACTTGAGCATACGATCGAAGAATTAAAGTGGCTTTGCATTCAAGTATTAAGTGAGTACAGTATGCATGAAGAATCCGAACAATTAATTGAAGATATACGGTAAAAAAAGCACCTATGTAGGTGCTTTTAATGTTTTTTTAAACTATTTTTATACGCCTCAATATTTACTGGTAGCTCTTCCTCTTCCAAAGTATGTTCATTTACATCTTTATGAATGAACGCACCTTTAGGTGGTTGATGATCATGCCCTTTTTTCTTATGATCAAATGCTTTCCCGCGTCCCATACAAATCCCCCTTTCTTAAAAGAAATCCGTATTAGTATGGAGAAAAGTACGTCGATATATGCAATCCCTTGCTGTATTTCCAAGGAAATACTCGAACCTTGTTTTCTACTCTCCTTACAACAACTGATCAATCCCAATAAGTATTAATAACACTCCTGCAATAACCGTCGCCCATTTCCCTAAGTAAGCTGCTAAATATCGTTTCCCTACATATGCAAAACCACTTATGCAAATAAAACTAAACACCCCAGAAATAGTCGCTGTAAGCCAAAGATTTAAATTTGTTACCCCAGCATCAAACCCACCTGCAATATTATTAATAGATAATGCAACTCCTAAAACAAGTGCTTCAGAAAAACTAATTGTTTTAGATCCATCAAAATCTGCTTTTTCTGGATCACGTAAAATTCCCATAAGTACATTATCATCTTTAGAACCTACAGTATTTTTTTGACCCAAGAAAGGCTGACATAAAATAAACACCCCAATTATCCCTAAAACGATTGCTCCAATCAGGTTTGCTGTAAACTCTGAAATAAATAATGCAATCCAGTTCCCAAAAAATCCAGCTAGTAAAGTAAATAAAAATCCAAAGAATGCGATGATAAAATTGTTAAACCACGAAATACGAATTTTACGAATGCCATACGCAATCCCAACACCTGCATTATCTAAATTAGAAGCGATCCCAATTAAAAAAATTGAAAATAAGCCTACCGTATTCATAAATAGTCACCCCTTTTTCTCACTTTTCAATGCATATTATGAAAATGTTGAGCAACTGTGCCTGTCTGTTTCATATACTTGTAATAAATGCTCAACATTTTTTCAACACTAAAAAAGGAGTGCCTGCACTATGGCTAATGAAAACCCGAATAATCGGCTTGGTAAATTAATAAAAAAACTTTTAAAAGAACGCGCCTTATCTATGCGCCAACTAGGAATACTTACAAATATTGATCCTGCAACAGTCTCAAGAATTATTAATGGCAAACAACCGCCAAAACAAAAACATCTACAAAAATTTGCAGAATGTCTTCAAGTTCCACCCCAATTGTTATTTGATGAAATGTACCCTGATTCTCCTCACATTAATAAAGAAAAAACGGATATGTACACATCTCTTGATACCATTCAACAAACTTTACAATCCTCTAACTTATTCGATTTCGATTACACTACAACTCGCGTAAAACAAGAACTCGAAAATTACGAACGCTATGCCCAGACAACAGAAGGCGAAAAACGTATTCATGACAGTTTTGCAAGCAAATTAGAGCAAATTGATAGTGCTGGTCCTTTTATTGAACAATTAACAGATATGTATCAACAATTTTGTAATGAAACCATTTCAAAAGAAGAACGTGCAGTTCTTGGGAGCGCATTACTTTATTTCATTTTATCGACAGATATTATTCCCGACTATCTCTTTCCAATTGGCTATTTAGATGATGCGATTGCCGTTGAATTAGCAAAAGAGAAATTACTTGAAATGAAACGAAAGACATAGCAAAATAAAGAACTATTTCAGTTGTTTATATTCAACTCTGAAATAGTTCACTAAAAAATCGTACAAGTATACATACTCGTACGATTTTACTATACAAATCTATTTTTTCGTGTGGCACCATTCATATATAAATGTTGTTATCACTTTTGTAAATTCAATTAACTGTTCAATTTCAACTTTCTCATTTACAGAATGTGCTTCTTCTAATGTACCTGGTCCATATATAATCGCTGGAATGTGAAACTCACTAAACCAACCACCATCAGTTACCGTTGCAGACATATCTAAAATTGTATTTTTTGATAGAATAGACTCGTGTACTGAGCTAAGTTTTTTTACAGCTTTATGTTCACTATCTACTTCTAATGAAGGGAAAATTTCCCCACGATCTACAATCATTGATTCTCCGCCCCACTTAAATTGTGGCGGATTTTCACTTAACCATGGATCGGCAGCTGCCACCTTTCCAATATACTCTTCAATTTCGTTTATTATTTGTTCATGTGTTTCATTCGGATAGAAGTGCACTGTTATCCACAATCGGCACTCATCCGCAATAAACGCCGCATGCCTTCCTCCCTCAATAACAGCTGGATTAATTGTTGTTGTTCCAGATGGATAGCCTTCATATGTTTTCATAACTGCCCAGTGGCGCTCTAATTCTTGTAAGCTTTGTAAAATTTTCATCATTTTTTCAATCGCACTCGCTCCAAATAAACGTCCTCCAGCATGGATCATTTGTCTGCGCGTTGCATCATGAAACGTTTGTGGACTTTTCACTGTAATCCATCCAGTAATGACACCGCCTTGTCCTTGCATATGTAAATCGCTCGTATCCACTACTACTGCAAAATCAGCATCGTAACCCCTTTTGCAGCATTGAAGTGTACCTGCTTCTCCAACTTCTTCTCCAATTACCGATTGAAAAGTTAAATCTCCAGGTAATTCAATACCAGCTTCTTGTAAAAGTTGAATGGCAAATAGCGCTCCAGCCAGCCCACCTTTCATATCTGCTGCGCCACGTCCAACTAACCAGCCATCTTTTATAAATGGATCAAATGGATTTGTTTCCCACGCCTCATCTGCTGACACTTCGGCTACATCCATATGTCCATTAATAATAAGACTTTTATATGAGTCACTTTTTATCCCTTTTTTTACCCCAACAACATTCGGATCATTCGGATATACATCCCATTTATCAATACTAAAATTTCGTTTTCTTAAAAACTCTGCAACAAATTCTTGTGCTTCATTTGTATTTCTCGCTGGCGGTGCTGGTGTTTCAAAACGAATTAAAGTTTTTGTAAGTTCTAGTAATTCCTCTTTCCTTGAATCTATTTGTTTTAACAACTGCGAAACTTCTGGATTCATCGCTAATTCCCCTTTGCATACATAGTATGTTTCCAGCTTTATTTTCACAAAAAAAGAGACTGTTTACAATTTTACAGTCTCCTAATTAATCACTATTATAAACTCTCTACTTCCGTTGTATTTGTCTTTTCAATATGCTCTACATTACTTCCCTTATTTCTTGTAGCACGATAAAACAGTAAGCAAACAATCATAAATGGAATACCACAATACAATGCCATTCTTTGTTCTGGAATAAAGGCCATGCCAACGATTACTGTTAAATTTAATACTAACGCAAGAAGTGGTACAAATGGATACAATGGTGTTTTAAATTTCAAGTCCTTAACATCCCCGCCCCGCTTCATGTATGACCTTCTAGCTAATAAATTTGATAAAGCAATAGATGCCCAAACTAGTATCGCTCCGAATCCAGCGATAGAAAGCAGCCATAAATAAACTGTATCTTCCGCATAAATACCTGATAGTAGTGAGAGACACCCTACAATTGTGCTTACGATTAATGCATAAATAGGAACACCGTTTTTAGATAACTTTCCAAAAATTGGACTAATCATTCCTTGATTAGACATAGACCATAGCATACGCGAAGTTGCATATAATCCTGAATTCGCAACGGATAGTACTGCTGTAATAATAACGAAATTTATAATATCTGCTGCATAAGGAATACCAATTTTATCAAATACAACTACGAATGGACTTTCTATTACTCCTGCTTGCTGCCAAGGGAATAGTCCAGCAAGAATAAAAATAGATAGTACAAAGAAAACAAGTATACGCCAAACTGTATTGTTAATTGCCTTCGGGATCGTTTTCTCTGGATTTTCACTCTCACCTGCTGCAATACCAACTAATTCTGTTCCTTGGAAAGAAAAATTAACTGCAATCATTGTAATTAAAATGGCTGATAATCCATTTGGAAACAATCCACCATAATCAGTAAAGCTAGAGAACATTGGCGCTGGTTCATTCCCTTTCATATCTAGAAACCCAAACATTGCTGCCCCGCCCAAAATAATAAATGCAATAATTGTAATTACTTTAATACTTGCAAACCAAAATTCCACTTCCGCAAAACTTCTTGAAGATAACGCATTAATAGCAAAGAGCAGTACCGCGAACACTACACACCAAATCCATGACGGTACATTAGGAAACCAACGTTTCATCAAAATACTAACTGCAATTAATTCAATACCTATCGTAGCAGACCAGTTTAACCACGACATCCATCCCACTACATAACCTGCTGCAGGAGAAATATGCTTTGTCGCATACGTTTGATAAGACCCTGCGTCAGGCATCGCAACCGCTAACTCTCCAAGACAGAGCATCGTTAAATACATTACAAATCCACCGACAAGATACGCTACAATTGCTCCTCCAGGTCCAGCTTCATGAATCGTATAACCTGATCCTAAAAAAAGTCCTGTACCAATAACTCCACCGAGTGCAATCATAAATATGTGCCTGCTTTTCAATTCTCTTTTTAATCCTTGGTTTTGATCCATCATATAAATCCCCCCTTTTCACTTTGCCAATCCATTTAATGTAAGCGTTTTTAAAATTCTTCACCGTAAAAATAATGATTTAAAAGAGCAAAAATACACATCACTTACATTAATCACTGCCTGTTACTAAAAGGTCATCCCTTACTGTTATTAATAACTTTTGATCAGCAATAGCTTGTCCTTCTACTACTTCTAATGATTCAATATAACCACTGATTCCTATCTTAATTTCTACTTTCTGTTTATCTATTGTTTCAATTAACGCTAATTTCTCCCACTCGTATACGTAAGAACTTTCCGTAACAAATAACTTCTCTACTTTTCCATAACAAGGACTATACACACCTTCTATAACTGTCTTCACTTTATAAATCCCTCCCTCTTATTAATTGACACCGAAACGTTGTATATCCTGTAAAAATTCATATTCTCCCCTCTAGAGATTTCAAATATTATTTATGCAAAATGCGTACCAAGTCTCTAATTCATATATTAAATGAGAGTTTTACACAAAAAAGCGTGCACAACCGCAAAATTTTTCTATCATTTGAAAAGTTTTAAAAGGAAAATAGCAAAAAAATTTTGCGGTTTTATAAGAATTTTAATAAAATTATAAAAAGTCAGTCTTCATAGGGTGAAATGAGGAGAAGATAATCTATGCGTACAGAAGACATTAATTTTAAACAGATCATTGAAATGAACATGCTATATGAAACTTTACTCAATGAACTCGATATCGGGATTCATATTATTAATGAGGAAAGTAAAACGATTATCTATAACCGCAAAATGATGGAAATTGAATCAATGGAACGCTCAGATGTATTATATAAAAGTCCTTTAGAAATATTTGCATTTGAAGAAAATAAAAATAGTACTCTTATAGAGGCATTAAAATTAGGAAAAACAAACAAAAATATAAAACAAACGTATTTTAACAATAAAGGACAAGAAATTACAACGATTAACGATACTTTCCCTATAATAGAAAATGGAAAAATTAAAGGCGCTATTGAAATATCAAAAGAAATTAGTAACTTAAAGCAAACAATAAGAATGGGCCCTTCTCGAAAACAAAGTACTAAATTTACCTTTGATCACATAATTGGTGATTCTGAAGCTATTCAATCAATCATTACTGAAGGAAAAAGAGTAATTCGTACATCTTCCTCCATACTTCTAGTAGGAGAAACAGGCACTGGGAAAGAACTATTTGCACAAAGCATCCATAATGAAAGTCAGCGTTCAACAAAACCCTTTATTTCACAGAACTGTGCCGCTATACCTGATACACTCATGGAAAGCTTATTATTCGGTACAAACCGAGGTGCATTTACAGGAGCTATCGATAAAGCTGGTTTATTTGAAGAAGCGAACGGAGGAACTTTGTTATTAGATGAAATCAACTCATTAAGTCCAGCACTTCAAGCGAAGTTACTACGAGCTATACAAGAAAAAACAATACGAAGAATCGGAGGCACACACGAAAAAGAAATTGATGTTCGTATTATAGCAACTATCAATGAAGATCCTTTCGAAGCCATCGCACATAATCGATTAAGAGAAGACTTATATTACCGATTAAGCGTCGTTACTTTATGTCTTCCGCCTTTACGTGAAAGAAAAGAAGATATTCTAGCTCTTGTTCAGCACTTTATTGAAAAATATAATACTCAATTCGGGCTAAACGTAACCGATGTAGATGTAAATGTAAGAGAATTTTTCTATGCATACGATTGGCCTGGGAACGTACGGGAGTTGGAACATATAATTGAAGGTTCCATGAACTTAATAGAAGATGAAACCATCATTACAGCGTTTCATATGCCTACTCGCTTCCGTGAACGAATAAAAACAGAATTCAATATGCAACATGCACTAACTAATCACAATACTGATGCACCAAAAACTTTAAAACACACAATAGAAAAAATGGAAAAGAACTACATTAACCAAATTCTTAAAGAGAATCATGGCAACATCTCACAAGCTGCAAAATTTTTAGGATTAAGTAGGCAAAACTTACAATATCGAATTAAAAAACTGCATTTACACATATGAAATGAACATGTCTCCAAGTGTAAAAACAACTTGGTAAAATATGTTATAATAAACATATAACATGCTAGAAAGGGGCTATATATATGAGTAATGATAAAAAATTAAAGTTATTACAATACTTATACTTTTTCCCTGCCATGCTCTGTATGATGTTATTCATTAATGCCGATGTAAGCAGCTCTCCTTATGCAAAACTATTTGGAACAATTAGCGGCTCCTTTGCAGCTATTATGCTTGCTGCTTTTTGGAATTTGAAGATACGTATAAAAAAAGAGAAATCTTCGTAATACTAAAAAAATCGAGCTACTTAGCCCGATTTTTTTATTTGCCATTAAAACTCAACATTCTCCAAATACAAACCACTCGCCTCAGCAAGACAATTAATTTGATTACGTTGTTTCGCCTCTAGAATTTGTGGAATTGCTTCAGCATCTAATTGTCCTAATCCAACTTCAATTAATGCTCCAACAATTTTTCTTACCATGTTATGAAGGAAGCCGTTACCACTTACTCTAATTTGTACAAACCCTGCCTCTTCCATCACATCAAGTGTATATACTTCTCGAACCATAGATTTTTTCTTTGATTTCGCATTTGAAAAAGCAGTAAAATCATGTGAACCAACTAAATGTTTCGCAGCTGCTTTCATGCTTTCCACATTTAATTTTTTATTCACATGCATGCTGTATTTACGCATAAATGGATTTGTATGCTCTTCATTCCAAATTTTATACAGATATGTTTTTGCTTTAGAATTGTAACGAGCATGGAAACGATCATATACTTCTTCCACATTCGTAATGCTAATATCATTAGGTAAATATTGATTTAAATATTTTTTCACTTTATGTTCCACTAACTTCTCATCACTTTGAAAGTTAGCAACTTGATTCAAAGCATGTACACCAGCGTCTGTTCTACTACAACCGATAATTTCAATTTCTTTTCCGATCATTTCAGATATGACACTTTCGATTTTTCCTTGAATCGTATTATCGTTATTACCGAGACGTTGCCATCCTTTAAAACGTGCACCATCATACTGAATCGTTAATTTATAATTATGCATAATATTCTCCTTCATAGAAAATATTCCCTCATACCATGAGGGAATATTAATAAACTTTACTTTCTAACAAGCTTCACTACATTTTCTACGTGAGCTGTATGCGGGAACATATCAACTGGTTGCACATACTCCACTTCATAGCTCTTCATTAATGCTTGTACATCACGTGCTAATGATGAAGGATTACAAGACACGTACACAACTTGTTTCGGCTTCACTTTTAAAATTGTTTCCAGTAATTTATCATCGCAACCTGTACGTGGTGGATCGACAACAATTACATCTGGACGCCATCCTTCTTTTACCCATTTCGGTAACCATTGTTCAGCTTTACCTGCTTCATATTTCGTATTTGTAAATCCGTGGCGCTTCGCATTTTTTCTTGCATCTGCAATCGCTTCTGGAATTACATCCATACCACGTACTTCCGCTGCATCATTTGCAAGCCAAAGACCGATTGTACCAACACCACAGTAAGCATCCACAATCTTCTCGTTTCCTGTTAACGCAGCTGCTTTTTTCGCCTCATTATATAAAACAACTGTTTGTTCTGGATTCAACTGGAAGAATGCACGTGCTGATAATTCAAATGATAAATCACCAAGTGTTTCTTGAATTACTTCTTTTCCAGCTAATTTAAATGTTTTGTCTCCAAAAATAACAGATGTTTTACGCCAGTTTACATTTTGCATAATTGATTTAACCGCTGGCATCTGTTTTTGTACTTCTGCAACAAATTGTTCTTTATTTGGTAATTCTTCTTTTGTTGTAATAAGTGTAACTTGTACTTCCCCTGTTTGAACTGCAGTACGTGTTACAATTGTGCGTACTAAACCTTTTTGTTTTTTCTCGTTGTAAATAGAAACATTTAATTTTTCTAAAATACGTCTTACAACTTTTGTCGCTTCATTCGTTGCTTTATGTTGAATCATACAGTGAGCAATATCAATTAACTGATGTGAGTTTTGTTTATATAGCCCTGTAATAACCTTTTCGTCTTTACGCCCCACTTGTAATTGACTCTTATTACGGTAATGCCATGGATTTTCCATGCCAAGCGTTGGACGAATTTTCTCTTCCATACTGTTTTTCATGTACTTCTCAAATGCTTGTACAACGATATCACGCTTTTGATTCAATTGTTCTTTATAATCTAAATGTTGCAGCTGACAACCGCCACACTCCTCATATACTGGACACGGTGCTTTCACACGATGCGGTGAAGCTTTACGAACTTTTTTCACTTTCGCTTCAGCGAAGCCACGCTGAATTTTCGTTGTTTCTGCAACAACTTCTTCCCCTGGTAATGCCCCTGGAATGAAAACAACTTGTCTCTTAAAATAACCAACGCCTTCTCCGTTAATCCCAAGACGTTTAATTGTCACAGGAAACGTTTGACCAACTTCCAACTTACTCTCATGTTGCTTTTGTATCATTATTACACCTCTACTCTATACTTTTCCATAAATATAACGCTGCATAACTGCAGTATGGTTCACACTCTTGTTTCACTTTTTCTAAAAATGCATCATCAGGTTTATCATCTAATTGAAATATACCTTGCACTGCACGCTGAATCCCAATGTCCGCTTTCGGGAACATATTTTTCCGTCCAAGCCCAAACATTAAAAAGTTTTGCACTGTCCATGCACCAATTCCCCTAATTGGCAACAATTGTGCTGAAACTTCTTCTTCCGTCCCATTTTCTATACTCGCTAAATTTAATGTACCACTGACAATACTTCGACCTAATCCTACTATATATTCAGCCTTTCGCTGACTAAACTTCTGCTCTCTCAATTCTTCTATTGAAATATTTGCTACTATTTCCGGAGTGGGGAAAAAGAATACACCGTTCTTCTCTGTTCCATACCGTTTCACAAATTGTTCTGTTAACACAGTAGCAAATTTCAAATTTATTTGTTGGTGAATGATACAGCGAAGAAGACAAGCAAAATAATCAAATTCTAAAATAATTGGAGTATAAGCATATGTTTCAAATAGTGGACGTAATGATGTGTTTAAAAAATGATTTTGTATATCTTGAAACGGTTCATTCCAATGAAAAATGGCCCTCATTCGTTTCATGACTTTCTCCGGATTTCCTGTCTGACTAGAAATCCAAAACTGTGGATTTTGAACAGTACCAATCCCTTGTAAGCGAACAATAACCTGTTCCTCGTCTATACAAAGCGGGATATAAATGACTTTCTCATCTAATTGAATGACGTTAAGAGGATCAAAAGATAAACGTTTTAATACTTCTTCAAAATGATACGGATACTCTAACGTAACATGTTCGCTCCACATACGTTTCCCCATCCTTTTTACACATCATTATAGCATGAGAAAACCGTAAGCATACATGCTTACGGTTGATTGCTTTTTACTAAGTCATCTAGACTTTTAAAATGATACCCTTTCTCGCGCAAATCATCAATGATTTTTGCAAGTGCTTCTGCATTATCTTTTGATATTGCATGAAGTAATAAAATAGATCCTGGGTGAATCATCGTCATAACATTATTATGCGCATATTGCCATCCTCTTTGCTGATCCACTTTCCAATCCAAAAATGCAAGTGACCAAAATACATTATAGTAGCCCATTTCTTTCGTAAGAGCTAACGTTCTTTCACTAAATACGCCGCGCGGAGGACGTACATATTTCACTTCTTTTTGCCCAGTTACTTTTTTAATTTCTTCCGTTACACTCGTTAATTCTTCACGAAGCTTCTCATCATTTACCGCTGTAAAATCAGGATGACTCCAAGAATGATTTCCAATAATGTGTCCTTCATCCTTCATTCTTAACAATAAATCTTTTTGTGTTTTAATGTAATGCCCCGTTACAAAGAAAGTTGCTGGTACTTTTTTCTCTTTTAATACATCTAAGATTTTCCCTGTGTATCCATTCTCATATCCATTATCAAATGTTAAATAAATATCTTTTTTCTTCGTATCTCCTAAATAAAACCCGCCATTTTTTTGCAGTAAATCCGTATATAACTTTCCTGCATCTGGTACTGTTTCATTTTTAGGACGCGGGATTCCCCAGTTATGTGGAGTATTTGTATAAGCCAATGCCGAAACTGGAACAAGTGCCATCATAATTGAAAAAATGAGACCGATATATAACCATTTATATTTCATAAATAGTCTCCTTTCCATATATAATCGTACCTGTAGTTTCTGTTTACTTACTTACTTTCATGCTGTGCATGTTTTTCTATATATACCAAAAAATGCATCTCGAAAGATTCGAGATGCATTTTTGTTTATTTAAATACCGGCTCTTTAAAGCTCGCTAATTTTTCAAGTGATGTTTTATCAACATCTGCATGTAAACTATTACCATGAGAGTCCATCGTTACAACTGCTTTAAAACCTTCAATGCGTAAATGCCACATTGCTTCTGGAATACCAAATTGTAAGAAATCAACATCTTTCACTTCTTTAATACATTCAGCATAATATTGCGCCGCACCGCCAATTGCGTTTAAGTACACGCCGCCGTGTTCTTCTAAAGCCGCTAATGTTTTCGCACCCATACCGCCTTTTCCAATAACAGCGCGAATACCAAATTTCTTCATAATATCGCCTTGGTACGGTTCTTCACGAATACTTGTCGTTGGACCTGCCGCTTTAATTTGCCAATTGTCATTGTCATCTTTCACAACAACTGGACCACAGTGGTAAATAATTTGTCCATTTAAATCTACTGGACAATCATTATCCATTAAATGCTTATGGATTGCGTCACGACCTGTATACATCATGCCATTAATTGTTACAACATCACCAACGCGAAGTCCACGAATTTGCTCTTCTGTAATTGGTGCTTGTAATACAATCTCACGTTGCTCTGTTTTTTCTTGTGCTTCATGCTGAAGTGTATCTTCACCTTCTTGATATAACCAATCCATAATTTCACCTGTTTCAGGATGGATTGTTACACCTAGGCGGCGATATGCCCAGCAATTATACGCCACAGATACGTAGAAGCTAGCCGGCAGGCGGTTATACACGCCAATTTTACAGCCCAGTAAAGTTGTTTCTCCACCAAATCCCATTGTACCAATGCCAAGCTTATTCGCATTTTCTAATACGTACTCTTCAAGTTGTTGTAACTCTGGTACTGGATTGACATCATCTAATGTACGGAATAATTGATTTTTTGCTAATTCATAACCTGATGTGCGGTCTCCCCCGATACCAACACCAATTACACCAGCACTACATCCTTGACCTTGTGCCTGGTATACTGCATGAAGAAGGCATTTACGAATTCCTTCTAAATCACGGCCAGCTCGTCCAAGTCCTTCTAGTTCACACGGTAAGCTATATTGAATATTTTTATTCTCACAGCCACCACCTTTTAGGATTAAACGTGCATCAATATAATCTTTTTCCCATTGTTCAAACTTAATAACCGGTGTACCTGGTCCTAAATTATTTCCACTATTGTCTCCAAAAAGAGAGTCAACAGAATTTGGACGAAGTTTACCATCTTTTGTCGCCCGCTCAAGCGCATTATAGATAGCTTCCTTCAACTTTAATTGATTCACACCAACTGGTGTATAAATTTTAAACGTTGGCATCCCTGTATCTTGGCAAATCGGTGAGATGTTATCATCAGCCATTTTAATATTATTTGTAATTGTGCCAAGTGCCATCGCAGAACGAGTCCCTGCATTTTCTCGCTCTTTCGCTTGTTGAATCGCACGACGAACATCTTTCGGTAAGTTCGTTGACGTTTCAACAATTAGTTGATACATGCTTTCTTGAAGCTTTTCCATTGTTACTTCCCCCTCAATTGTGAACGCTACCAAAACGTTATGAGCTGAAAATTCCATTGTTATGCTCTTTAGCTTTTTATTTGTTTCACGCTATTAAAGCATAAATGAAATTTTTCACAACTTGATTATACCTCTTTTTCTATCGTCCTTCTATTATCCGCACAGAAAAAGGCTACCAAATTGGAATTGGCAGCCTTTTTAATATATTATTCGTCTTTTTTAAATTGCTCACATTTTAATTCTAATTCATCTAACATTGCAAGAAGACGATCTACATCTTCTAATTCTACTTCTTCAGGTTCAATTGTATCAATTACTTCAATGAACATATTTAAACGCTCTTTTAAATATACTAATTGTGTATCTTTATCTTGAATTGCTTTTCCCATGAAGGCACTCTCCTTTTAATTCGAGTTGCTTTTATTATACCGCAAAAATGATTGCTATGGGCATGAAATTTCATCAATTTTGTCACAGTCATCCACTATAATGTAAGCCCTCTCTCTTTTCACGCTAAAAAGTTTCACTTTATAAAAAGCACATATTCTTCTATTATAGAGAATGGACAAATTGTTATTTCAATAGTCAAAGGAGTATTTCATATGACGATATCACAAAAAATGAAGCCGATTACTCCTTCTTACGATCCATGGGAAGCGTATATGGACCTTGAAGAGTACGGCAAACTACTATTAACAAATGTTGAATTTACAACGACGACGTTATGCAATATGCGCTGTGAGCATTGCGCTGTTGGTTACACGTTACAGCCGAAAGACCCAAATCCGCTTCCGATGGATCTTTTATTAAAACGATTAGATGAGATTCCTCATTTACGTTCTTTAAGTATTACTGGCGGAGAACCTATGCTTTCAAAAAAATCCGTCGACAACTATGTAACACCACTCTTAAAATACGCCCATGAACGAGGCGTTCGCACTCAAATCAACTCTAACTTAACTATAGATTTAGCACGTTACGAACAAATTATTCCTTATTTAGACGTGTTGCATATCTCTCATAACTGGGGAACAATTGATGACTTCGTTGAAGGCGGATTTGCAATGATGGAGCGTAAACCTACTTACGAACAACGTGCAAAATTATTCGAAAGAATGATTACAAATAGTAAGGCTCTATCAGATGCAGGTGTACTTGTATCGGCCGAAACAATGTTAAACAAAAGAACTCTACCACATATTGAACATATTCACCGTCAAATCGTCGAAGAGATGGGCTGTAAACGTCATGAAGTTCACCCAATGTATCCAAGTGACTTCGCGAGTAATCTAGAGATTTTAACAAAAGCTGAAATTCGTGATGCTATTGAGCATTTACTAGAAATTCGTGATGAAAATGTATGGATGTTATTTGGAACGTTACCTTTCTATGCTTGTAGCGATGACGAGCGAGACATTGCCACATTTAAAAAATTACAAGAGAGCAAAAATGTCACTGTTCGTAATGATCCAGATGGCCGTTCTCGTTTAAATGTAAATATTTTCGATGGAAATATTATTGTAACGGACTTTGGTGATGTTCCACTTCTAGGAAACATACAAACAAACACATTACAAGAAGCATATGACAAATGGAGTGCTTCAAAAACAGCAAAATCATTAAGCTGTCACTGTCCTGCAGTAAAATGTCTTGGACCAAATGTTCTTGTAAAAAACAGCTACTATCCGACAGAAGATTTCTTATCAAAAACAGCAAACATTACATTATAAAAAACGTCAGCTTATAAGCTGACGTTTTTTTACGTTATTGCGAGTGGGAAGAAGAAATGAATTTAAAAAATAAATGATCATGAATTGGAATCGCCGCTCCAATTCCTTGAGAAGTAATATTTTTCACAACAAGTCTTTTTTGATTTCCCTTTAATACAAGATACACTTCTCCAAATGTTACTTTTCCCTTTTCATTTACTGCTGGTGTATAAGCGTATAAATATCCGAGTTGACTCGGACTAATATTATACACACGCTCATGTCCAGTACCATAACCAATAGTTGTTTTAAACGAAAGGGGCAATTGTACTTTTTCAAGCGCTTTGAGAAGCATCATTTTTTTCACATCTGCAGCATCTTTCATATCTGCTGTTAAATCGCCTTCAACCGTCTTTTGTGTTTCTTGCTTATAGCGAAGTGGATATAAACGGTCTCCTCCGCGATTATCATACACATTTCGATTCACTTGTTTATATTCCCAATTAATCGATGTGTCTACTGATTCATAATGTAAAGCCCATTGACCTAAATAAATTTTTGCCCGGTACCCTACTGCAAGCGGCGCATTTGAAATTGTCGTTTCATTAAACATCCGAATTAAGTCTGGATTTTCAATTTTAATATTAGCTGTTTTCAATAGTTCTTGAGCAAACTTACTTGGCTGTAAACGTGGCAAATCTTGCGCATCATTTGGAAATGTATTGTCTTTTGAAATATTTAAAACAGATGAAGGCATTTTTGTTCCTACTGTTGTCTTTGCAAAACTCATGTTAGGAAATAATAAAATAAACGAGACCATAGTTGAAAGACATATGCTGTATACTCGTTTCACCTGTCTGGCTCCTTCCTATGTAAAGGTATATATACTACTTTGTTTATTGTTTTCTCTGAGCACAATTGTTATGCCTATTTTTCATAATAAATAAAAACCAATTCCCATAATGACATACGCCGCTAGTAAAGTGCCGCCTTCAAACCAGTTTGTATCTCCATCATTTGAAATCGCAATCGTTAAGAAAACGGCTGTAATCATAGATACAAGTTCTGGTATGGTAAATACTAAAGGCATCCTCTGCGCGAAGAACATAGATAGCAATACTAGTACAGGAGCAACAAACATGGCGATTTGTAATGTAGAACCTATTGCAATTTCGACTGCAATATTTACTTTATTTTTATAAGCCATAATAATTGCAGATGCATGTTCCGCTGCATTTCCAACAATTGCAACGATAATAACCCCTATAAATAATTCTGACCAACCAAATGATTTTGCAACAGTTTCAAAAGTATGCACGAGCGCCTCTGATACATAAGCTACCGCCAGTGTTGCTATCGCTAAAATAAGGAGTGCCTTCCCTTTCGACCACTCTGGCTCTTCTTCATGCGCTACTTCGTCACTTTTATGTTGATATACACCACGGTGCGTAACTAACTTAAATAGTAATGCAGCAATGTACATGATAATCATAATAATAGAAACACCTATACTTAATTGATACGTCTTGCCAACGTCCATCTTCATTGAAAAGATCTCTGGAATAACAAAGGCCACGACAACAGCAAATATTAATAAAGCTGAATTATGCCTTGCATCGTAAACGTTAAAGCTTTGCCTTTTATATTTAAGTCCACCTACAAAGAAGGATAGTCCTCCTACTAATAATAAATTTCCAAGTACAGAACCCGTTAAAGAAGCTAACACCACTTCAATTAACCCTGCTTGAAGTGCAAAAATTGAAATGATAAGTTCAACAGCATTACCGAAAGTAGCATTTAATAATCCGCCTATTCTAGGACCAGATACAATTGCTAAACTCTCTGTTGCTCTCCCCATAAAACCAGCTAACGCGATAATCGTAATACAATACACAGCGAACATAATTGTTTCTGGCCAATGAAGTGTTTTTCCAAGTACAGATAGTGGTACACCTATAAGTGCTACTATAAGAAATATTTTATTAAACATGCTTTTCACCCTTCCATCGTATGTATTTCTCCACAATATTATTATTATTCTTCTCCTAACTTGTCCGATTTCATCACAATTACGTTTAAAAAATCGGATTGAAGAAAACAGTATGAAAGATATTTAAATTATCTTGTTTAAACAGACAGAATTATAAATTGTGAAAAGGGGTTAAAATTATGCACTTAAAAGAAAAAATCGCAACTATTATTCAAGGTCAACGTACCGGTGTATTATCTACAGTACGAAATGAGAAACCTCATAGCGCCTTTATGATGTTTTTCCATGAAGATTTTGTACTGTACGTTGCAACAGATCGACAATCAAAAAAGATAACAGATATTGAAAACAATCCTAATGTCCATGTATTACTCGGACGAGAAGGGAAAAAGTTAGATGAAGATTATATTGAAGTTGAAGGATTAGCTTCAATTGAGGAAGACTCGACATTAAAAAACAAGTTTTGGAATAATAGCTTAAAACGTTGGTTACTCGGTCCTGAAGACCCTAATTACGTATTGATAAAAATCAATCCCGACACAATTTATTACATCGATGGTGCCGGTACGACGGAGCCTGAGTTTTTACGACTATAAAATAAAACAAGCCCCCCTTAGGTGGGCTTGTTTTGTCGAAAAGTTCTTTTGAAAAAAACAATAAAATAGGTGGAACTTTCTAAAGATTCTGTTATATAATAGCAGTAACTTAAATAAACTGTATTAAAACAGATTGAGAGGAGAAATAAAATTGATGAAGAGAGAAGAACGCAAAAACATGATTGAGTTTATTGAAAAGAAAAAAGGGATTGAGCGTGACGAATTACTGTTTATGACAGACGATGAAGTAGAACATATTTATAATGTAACGTACTTTTTATATGAGGAAATTGCAGAGTAGTATAATAATCCCCACCTTATTAAAAATATAAGGTGGGGATTATTTCGTTATTTAGCCCACTATTTGCGGGCAGTCAAACTCCCACCTTAAAATTCAGGTGGAACAAGAAGTTAAGTTGAAGTCGTGCTTCCTATAAACCTCAATTGCTTCAACTTTATACATGAGAATCATTTTCATGTATAATACTGTAAGATTGGAGGAATTTTACTATGAGTTCGTGGCTCTTGTTTGCACTATTATCAGCAATTGCTGCTGCCCTTGTATCGATTTTTGGAAAGTTTGGTTTAAACGGCATCGATGCAAATGTTGCAACAACAATTCGATCTATTATTATGGCATTATTTATGATAGGCGTTATTATCATACAAGGTAAATTTCAAAATATCGGCGACGTACTGCTAAATAAAAAAGCACTGCTATTTATCACATTAAGTGGGGTTGCAGGTGCTTCGTCATGGCTATTTTATTTTCTTGCCCTCAAAACAGGAAAGGTTTCACAAGTAGCTCCTGTCGATAAATTAAGCGTCGTATTTTCTATCATTCTCGCTATGATTATCCTCGGTGAAAAGTTAAACTTTATGACCGGTGTTGGTGTAGTCTTTATTACAGCTGGTGTATTATTTATTGCTTTCAGCTAAAAAAACCGCTATTAGCGGTTTTTCTTTTTCTTTATGTACAACCATACAACACATGTAACAACTGCTGAAATTAATAAAATCCATATTCCATAATGATGTAAACTATACTCAACGAAGCGCCACTTCTCGCCTAACTTCCAGCCAAGCCCAATAAAAACACTTATCCAAATGAGCGCACCACCGTAAGCGTACAAACAAAAACGCCAAAGTGTCAAATTTGATACCCCAGCAAAATATGCTGTTAAATGACGTACTCCCGGTATAAAATAACCAATCATTAAAAGAAATGGCCCATATTTTTCAAATAAAATATGTGTTTTTTCAATGTGATGTTCTTTAATTCTAATTTTCGGCCCATATTTCTTTAAAACAGGGAGCCCAAGTTTTAAACCTAATATGTAGCTTAACGTGATCCCTAACATCGCACCAGCCATCCCACTTAAAAAAGCAGCAGTTCCTGACATAACTCCTTTTGAAACATTATAACCAACAAAGGTCAATAAAAACTCGTCTGGTATCGGTAATCCGACAATCCCACCAGCCAAAGCTATAACAATTCCAAAATAGCCATAATGCGCGATTAACTCGCCAATATGTTGTTCCATTCGGAAGACACATCCTATGCACGATCGTTATTCCACATTGTACCCTTTCTATCTTTAAGGCAAACATGGTATACATATTCACTATACATTGTTTTTATAATGAACTCTACTTCTATTCTTTCCTTTAACAGAGATAAAATTAAACTTCAATCCGCGTGGGTTTTCTTCATCCTCTACTGATTATTAGCCTACATCCATCAGGCTTCTACAGGTATCTCGCCTCCGACATAATTCACTTACATTCACTAATTTTGAGATTAGATTCTTACTGCCTGCAAATGTCCTGATAAAAAATAAAAATTCATATGCGTGTTTTTTTGTTACAATAAAGGAAAGTTACTTTTCGCAACGGTTTAACTCTCAAGAAAAATGATATATCTAGCAAAAACATAGTTTGGTCTATATAATACAACTTCTACCTATTAAAAGAACATGAACCCTTTTACATACAACATCATTTTTCTAAATTATACAGGGGGGAACGAACATGACCATTGAAAATCAATTTATTCAAAAAGTTTACTATAAAACATTTTTAACAGAAGAAACTTCTACTCCTGCATCGGAAGTACTCGGTGAAGCATATATAAATGAATCTAAAAATGAATTCTCCAACATTTCTAATATTCGATTTGCTCAAGGTGAATTTTATTATCAAAATAAAGATTTTGAAGCAGCTATATTTAAATGGGAAAAAGTTAATAATACTCTTGCACTTTGGGCAACAAAAAATATTGCAGATGCTTATTTTGAACTAGGATTCCTACCAAAGGCAGAAGAAATTTATCAATCTATTCAAACAGAAGATACAACTCTTACGATGGAAGTTTCATTACAACTTCTTTCTCTTTATATCGAACAAGATCGTTTAGGACTTGCTTTTAAGACGATTAGTGAAGCTGTTGCATTCCAACCGGATTACCCAAATATTACTGCAATTGCACGTTCTTTCTATGAAAAACAAGAAGATTGGAACAACGCTATCGAACTAGCTGTTCAAGAAGGTATTCGAACACAATCTTTACACTGGTTTGATACATTAATAAATTACATAAACAAAGGATTTACTAAAAATATTAAGCCTGAATATTTCTATGAGTCTTTAAAAGCTCTATATGCTGTTGATCAAGCTCAATTTAAAGAACTTGTTATTGCTCTTTGGAATAGCTACCAACATGAATCCTTATACCTTCCTTGGATTCAAAGTATTAATCATTTATTCTTGCATATTGAAACAGACAATAATGACGATTGGAATGAAATTTCTACTCGCTATCAAGAAACATACTTTGCATTAATTACCGGAAATCATTTTATGCATGAATTAAACGGACTTGTACCAAATCTATTAACAAATTGGTTCAGTTTAACGAAAGCAAAAGATTCTCTAGTTGTCTCTGCAGCAGTATTAGCATGGAATGAAGTCTCACCTACAACTTTAGAATCATTACTCGTAAAAAGTGCTGGATCCTTACTTTCTAATACATCAGCTGAAGCAGATGTAAATATGGAAACAGTTTCTCATTTATTCGAAACAATCGCTGTATGGGCTGAGAAAAATGATGTAGATTTAAGTCATCAATTTACGCTACTCGTCCATGAACTATGTGATTTAAATGTCACACCACTACTAATAGCTGGAACTAGTGACCATGATAAAACATCATTTGTTAATTCAATATTAGGAGAGAACATCTTAACTGAAACTTTAACAACTCCTATTCTATTTAAAGACGCTAGTCAAACTGAAATAACAGAATTTACCGAGTTAGATATCAGAAATATCTCTAACCTTGATGAATTCCATCAAATAACGGCTACATCTGCTCAGTCAGAACTTGAGAAAAAATGTATAGAAATTAAGCTACCAAGTAGATTTTTAAGAAAAAATAAGTTTACATTTCTTATTACACCATCCATTCAAGGACAATTGGATAAAAACAATGCATACTTTGAATACTTACAAGCGGCAGATAGCCTTGTTTACGTATTAAATTCTTCTTCACCATTGCATAGTGAAGAAATTGATACGTTAATTTATTTACGTGAACAAGTACCAAACTTACAAATTCACTTCGTATTACACACAAATAATACGACTACTAATGAAAAACTAATTAGTAAACTTAAAGTACATTTTCCAGATGCACAATTCTTCCCATACTCTCCTTCGCAAGAGAGTAGTCAGCAACTTGGAGATGTAACAGAATCTATTCTCTCTAATCTTGCAAAACGCGATATAGAAAAAGAACGTATAGAAAAGCTAATATGGTTTACGCAAAAGACAATTGCTTATCTCATAAATGAACGTGTGGAATTAGAAAATACATTAGTAAAATCCGTACGCTGGAATAAACACATCTCAGTGAAACTTACTGGATTTATTAATAACCTTACTGCTCTTGAAAAAGATAAAATTCGCTCTATTACCGAATCCTATCTTTTAACGAAAGAAGAAATTACACGAGATATACATTCTCAAATTCCTGAATTATTACAGAGCTGCTCTGATCTTGTTCAAGAAGATAGTGATTTCAAACTAGTTCATGAAGAATTAAATGCTGCAATGAATGAACGAGTTCAAAAGCATGTACAACAGGTACTTCTTCCTAAATTTACTGGGTCTATTCAAGAATGGATTGAAACAGCACATAATGAATTTATTCAAGCTCAAGCTTATTTAGATGAAATGAGTGAAACGTTTAATAAATTATATAAAGAAGAACGTATGAAACTTCCTTGCGATTTCAAATTATTAGATGATTGGAATCGAGATGTTGTACGAATGACAAATCGAATTACAGTAACGAACATCAATATTTTATTACGCTTTACACCAACACAGTTTTTCTTAAAAAGTGCCGGAAAATTATTTGGTAATATGCAAAAAAACCAATCTATGCTCGCCAACAAATATAAACAATATATTGAAACAGAAGACTATACAGAAATTGCTCACACAATTTCAAAACAATTCTTCCTACAATTTGAAGTATTTGAAGGTGCATTAGAACGTGATATCATGATGTTCTTTAAAGATCCACTTAGCATATTGAAACAAAATGTGGATGCAGCTCAACTTGAGATAAAGGAAGACGAGCAAACATTAGCAACGCTAAGAAGCAATCCAGAAACATATCATGATCCTTTAGCGCTATTTAAACTACAATTGCTACAACATAAATTTGTTTTAAGTACTACAAAGAAACATGAAGATATCTTTGTATCTAACGAATCTCCTACTGTTTAACAAAAAAACCAAGCAAACTAAAATTTGCTTGGTTTTTTACTTTATTATCTTCATATTTTCAAACGGATAATAAATGCCTGCTAACTTACCTAACACATCTTCTCTATCAATAAAACCTAAACCATTTCTACTATCTTTACTTATTAAGCGATTATCTCCCATAACAAAAATCTTATTTTTAGGAACTGTAATCGGTCCAAAGTCCTCTGTTAAATTCATAAGTTTTTTTTCTGCTTGTTTTTTATTACTATCCAAATACTCTTCATCTATCACTTCAGAATTCACATATAATTGATCATTTCTCATCTCAATTATATCTCCAGATAATCCAATCACTCTTTTGACATAAAAATTATCTGTTTTCACAACAATAATGTCTTCTCTCCCATAGCTTTCAAATTGTTTTGCTAACTTATTAACAATTACCTTATCTCCATCTTGCAACGTCGGCCTCATGGATGCTCCTTTTACAGTCGTCGGAAAAAACACAAAAATTTTCGCCAAAAACACCAATAAACACGCAATTGCAATAGTTCCAAAGAATTCACGCCAACGTTTTTTCTTTTGCATCATTTCACCAACTCATCATCTTTTTACTTTTATTATAAATAATACGACCGATGATTTTCTACAAAATTCTGAATTATAAAATTATAATATTAGAAATTTAAAAATAAAAATAAAAATAAAAATACTGATTAAATTAAACAAGCAAAAAAGATACTCTCAAAATAGTCTATTCACTATTTTGAGAGTATCTTTTTATAATCCCACATATACAATACACATTTGAGCAGCTACATATGTAAACCAAATCCAAAGTGGCTCATACTTCAATTTACGCCCTCCGATATCTGTCACGCCAATAATAAAATCAGAAATCACAAACAGTAAACCACCAAACGCTGGTATCCACCATATTCCTGTATTTTCATAATATAAGGCGAATGCAAAGCAAGCCATTCCTCCAACCCACAATCCGTAAATTAGAGCTCCTATCGTAAACAATTTATCCTGTTTATCATTTCGGATAAAGAAGAACCATCCTACAATTAGAAAGAGCCCATATACGAGTAAGCCAATCCAAAAACCATTCCACGAAATTCCTGTTTGCAAAAATGCTTTTACATAAAAACAATGAGCAAGAGCGAAAGTAACCATCCCACCAATTAACCTGTGACCAATTGGAATCAGCCCAGCCATAAACAAATCTCCCACAGTCGATAAAGTCATACCAAGTGCAACCCACGTACTATACTCTACAGATGGATCTTGTAACCATATCCAAATTGCACTACCTGTTAAAGAAAAACTAAGAATAAGACGGATTGCTAAAGGTAACGGCATATTATCTTTCGTTCTTTTTGTCTGCCGCATTGCATAAATTGCACCAATTAAAAAAAGAAGTATTTGCCCAATTAACACCACGTAAAGTAGATTCATAATATGTTCTCCTCAATAAATGCTTTTTGTATCTTTTTTCGTTACACTTAGTCTATTATCCTTTTTCTATAAAAAAAGAAGAACAGTACTGTTCTTCCATTGTAATCGCTTTTCTGCTTTCTATGCTACTTGTTTTTCTTTCTCTATTTTTTGCTTAGCTGGCGTCCGATTTACCACAATAATTCCCGCGGCTACACATGCTAAACCGAGTAACACAAATGAATGAATTGCTTCACCTAAAATCATGCTCGATAATAACACACCAAATACGGGTATAAAGAACATATACATAGATACTTTTCCAACCTTATTGTACTTCATAATTGTATTCCAAATGCAAAAACCAGCTGCAGATAAGAAAGATAAATAAATCAGCATAAGTAGTGCATGTAGACTAAATGTAAATGGCATTACTCCAACTTGTAAAGCCCCTATACATAATAATCCTATAGAACCAAACATCATTTGGTATGCTGTCATATAGCCAACATCTAACGTTTTACTACCTTCTTTCGCTAATATGTTTCCATATGAATACAGCATTGCTGCACTAAGAAGTAATAAGCTTCCGATTCCAAAATGAAATGATAAGCTACCATCACTCGGCACATTTACTAAAACGACGCCACAAAAGCCAATCGATACGCCAATTATTTTTCTCATATTGAGGGCATCATCTTTATATAAAAAATGGGCGAGTAAAATTTGAAAGAATGATGATGTCCCTGAAATGATAGCTCCTTCAATTCCCGAACTATAACTCATTCCAATATAAAAACAGATATATTGAAGAAACGTTTGGAATAAACCAATTTGTATTAACTGTTTCCCCGTTCCTTTTTTGAAGCTCATATCTTTTCCTAACACTTTAAAGAATAATAAGAGCATGAATCCAGATAAAAAGAAACGATAACCGGCAAATAATATTTGCTCTCCAACTTCTTGTGGTTGAATTCCAAGTTCAACATAACTTAATTTAATAAAAGGAAATGCGCTTCCCCATAAAAAAGTTGCTACTATTGCAGCAATAAATACGCCAATCGGATGGGTAAAAAATTTCTCTGTCTTCACTTGTTGTCTTCCTTTCCGACCTTTTTATGAACAATATTCATATATACCAAAGGAATTGCGAAAACACAAGTTTTCCGTTTATACTTGAAACAAAACCGTACCATCTCATAAAAACATATGATATACTATAGAATAATTACAACATAAGAACGATTAAAAACAGATTCAACAGAAATGCTGCTATCCATTATGGATGGCAGCTTTCGTCGTTTTATAGGGGTTTCGATTTTGATTATTTTTCTCAATAAGAATTCGGAAGGAGCGAGTAGTAATGAACTCAGAAGTAAAAACGTTACACGCAAAAGAAACAATTTCTCATCCCTCTTTATGGGACACATTAAAAAAACATTATGAACTTGTATTTGCAGTGGCATCTGGTATTTTTATTTTAGCTGGCTGGCTATTCACAAGGAACGATGCAATAAATGTAGGTATTACTTGCTATATCCTTGCTTATATAGTTGGTGGATATGCAAAAGCAAAAGAAGGAATTGAAGATACGATTGAAGAAAAAGAGCTAAATGTTGAAATGCTAATGCTCTTTGCAGCTATTGGTGCTGCAATTATTGGCTACTGGGCAGAAGGGGCTATTTTAATCTTCATCTTTGCACTCAGCGGTGCTATGGAATCTTATACGTTAAGTAAGAGCCAAAAAGAAATTTCCGCTCTTCTTGACTTACAACCTGAAGAAGCATTACGTATTTCCACCGGAACTGAGGAACGTGTTCCTGTTGGAGAGTTACAAATTAACGACATTATTTTAATTAAACCCGGTGAACGTGTTCCTGCTGACGGTACGATTCATAACGGTGAAACAAATATCGATGAGGCAGCAATCACAGGAGAACCTATTCCAAATGAGAAAAGACATGGCGATGAAGTATTTGCCGGTACTGTAAATTTACGTGGTGCTATCGAAGTTAAAATTACGAAGCCGAGCGATCAAACATTATTCCAAAAGATTATCCGTCTCGTCCAAAGTGCACAAAGTGAAAAATCACCATCACAACTATTCATTGAAAAGTTTGAAGGAACATACGTAAAAGGTGTACTACTCGTTGTTGCGCTTATGATGTTCGTTCCTCATTTCTTACTTGACTGGAGCTGGAATGAAACGTTTTATCGCGCTATGATCTTACTTGTAGTCGCATCTCCTTGTGCGCTCGTAGCTGCCATTACACCAGCTACGTTATCAGCCATTTCTAACGGAGCGAGAAACGGTATTCTCTTTAAAGGCGGTATACATTTAGAACGCCTTGCTTCTGTGAAAGCAATCGCGTTTGATAAAACAGGAACATTAACAGAAGGTAAACCTACCGTAACAGATGTATATGTTCGAGAAAATATAACAGAAAAAGAAGTACTTTCTATTACAGCATCAATTGAAAGTCACTCTACACATCCTTTAGCTGAATCCATTGTTAAATATGCACAACATGCGTACGACATTACTTTAAAAAAACCAGAAAAGGTTGAAGATGTAACTGGTTTTGGTCTAAAAGGAATATTGGAAAACAACGCTTATAAAATAGGTAAAGCTGATTTTATCGGTGAAGAAACAAAGACATTTCATAATGGTATTTCTGCCTCACTTGAAAAAGAAGGTAAAACTGTCGTTTATATTAGTGATGAGGGAGGCATTCTTGGACTTATCGCTTTAAAAGATACGCTTCGCCAAGAAACAATAGCTGCTATTCGTGATTTACAAAGCATTGGTGTCGAAGCAATTATGATTACTGGAGATAATGAAGAAACGGCAAAAGCAATTGCCTCTGAAAGTAATATAAAGGAATATTACGCATCATGCTTACCAGAAACAAAAGTTGAAACGATTAAAAAGTTAAAAGAAAAATACGGTACAGTAGCAATGGTTGGAGACGGTATAAATGATGCACCTGCCCTAGCTACTGCTAGCATTGGTGTTGCAATGGGAGAAGGAACAGATGTAGCTTTAGAAACTGCAGATGTTGTACTGATGAAGAACGAACTATCTCGCCTTTCCCAAGCAATTCGTTTATCAAAACGAATGAACCGTATTGTGAAGCAAAACGTAATCTTTTCGCTAGCCGTTATTGCCATGCTAATTTGTTCAAACTTCTTGCAATTTTTAGCTCTTCCATTCGGTGTTATTGGCCATGAAGGAAGTACGATTCTTGTCATTTTGAATGGCTTACGATTACTAAAAGGAAGCAAATAAAACGGGTCCCTCATAGAGGACCCGTTTTTTTTTAGTGATAGCTATTATGACCGTTCGCACTGCTACTCGTTTTATGCTTTGGATGCGAACTGCTCTTTTGTTTATTATTACTTTTATTATTATGGTTCTTTTTATTATTACTCATGAAATATCCCCCCTGTTCCTTTTTATTATGGAACAAGAACTCATTATTCATTACGGGAATTATTGTCACCGGTTCTATAATGGTGGAGTAAACCATTAATTTCACCGCCAAGTAAAATTACCCATCCAGTTAAATAAAACCATAACATTAAAATAATGATACCACCGAGACCACCATATGTATTGGCGTAATTCGCAAACTTATCTACATAATAAGCAAATGAGTAAGACACCACAATCCATCCTACAGTAGCAAATAACGCCCCTGAAATAACTTCTCTTCTTTTTAACTTTCGATCTGGTGCAAATGTATATAAGAAACTAAACAAAGCAAATAGTACGAAGAAACTCGCTACTAATCGTGTAATGCTCCATACGAAAGAAAAACTATCTGATAAACCGAGTGCTTTAAACACTGCTGCTCCAATAACTTGTCCGAATACCGGAACAATTAACGCAAAGACAATCATAAAAATAATAGCTAATGTAAACACAATTGATAACGCTCTTGTTGTAATAAAAGAACGTGTTTCCTTTACGTCATAAGCGCGGTTAAAAGCATTCATAACCGCATTAACACCATTTGAGGCAAACCATAACATGGATAATAAACCAAATGATAATAAACCACCATTTTGCTGGTTTACAACTTTATCTACATTTACCTCAATTAAGTTCATTGCATCATCTGGTACATAAACCTCTAATAAACTAAGCACATCCTCTGTTTGAATGGGAATAAATCCAAGAAGCGTAATTAAGAAAACGAGCCCAGGAAAAATTGCAAGCAAGAAGAAATAAGCGAGCTGTGCTGCCAAGCCCGCTACATCATCGCGCATCGTCCGGTCATATAAATCTTTACCAAACGAATAAGTACGATTTCTTCTCACCTTTTCTAAAATTTTTCTCATATATGTTTAAACGCTTTTCTTCTCTTCTTTATCTTGCTTTAACTCAATGTACGCTTCAGTTTTTTTTTCCACTGCATTTGAGTCTTTTATAAATAATTCACGCGCTTCTTTCATACCACCATCTTCAGCAACTACTGGCTCTTCTTCTGCTTTCAGCTCATCTACCTTTGGAGATACAGCTTGAATTTCAATCGTTTCTGGCTTTTCTTCTGGCTCAACTTTTTTCTTACTAAAAATTTCTTTCGTTTCTTTTAACGTCTCTACAACAGATGGCGTTAATTTTTTAATTTCTGCTACTTTCGCTTTTACCACATTGAAATCAGCAAGTTCGCGTCCTTTATCTGTAACAGTTTGCACTTTTTCTTTGATCTTTGCATTTTCACCAATTTCAATCATCTTTGTTTTTGCTTTTTCTGCTGTATTTTTTACTTTTTCACGGTTTTCTTTCTTTAACATGGATACAGCTACACCTGCCGCTACACCAATCGCAATGTTTCGAGCAATATTATTTTTCTTTGCCATATTCCTTCACCCTTTCATTTCTTATGTTAGAAAGTATTTCTTTCTAAGCTTCCTCATATTCCTTGTTCATTTCGAATGAAAGCTAATAGCTTTGCACACCCTTCTGTTACAAGGTCATATACTTCTTGGAAATTCCCTGTATAGTAAGGGTCAGGAACGTCTGTCCAGCCACCGTCTGGAACAAAATCGGACAGCCTACCAATATAGCCTCCAGTTTTACCTAAACTTTTTAAATCTGCTATATTCTTGTTGTCCATGGCAATAATATAATCAAACTTTGTTAAGTCTTCTTTTTCTACTTGCCTTGCTTTAATTCCTTCAAAAGTGACTGCATTTTCTTTTAAAATTTTTTGTGTTCCTTTATGTGGCGGATGGCCAACATGCCAATCTCCAGTTCCTGCAGAATCAATGACAATTTTCTCTTCAAGTCCCTCTTTTACGACAAGATTTCGAAAAATCGCTTCTGCCATCGGAGAACGGCAAATGTTCCCAAGACAAACAAACAATACTTGAACCATGTTTTTGTTTCTTCCCTTCTTGGTGCATTTCTTCATATATACTTATAGTATAAACAACCAATTATGAAATATAAAGGAAATCCCTACTAATTTAATAGGATTGAAAAGATCCATTAACGAAAATGATAAAAAATGTTAAGATAGCCTTATGTTATTTTAAAGGGGGACACTTCGGTGGATTTATCCGTAAAGTCAGAAGAAAACGTTGAATACATGGTCGAAGCTATTAAAGAAAAATTACGTATGGTTAATGCTGGAGCGATGAGAGCTGCTAGTTTTAACGAAGAAATGTACGAAGATTTACGTGACATTTATGATCATGTTATGAAACGTGAAACATTCAGCATTAGTGAAATGCAAGCTATTACAGAAGAATTAGGTACATTAATTAAAAAGTAAAAAAGCCTCTCTTATATGAGGCTCTTTTTTATTTCCAACAAATTCATGACAACTCTTCTCTTTCCCTCAACCAACTGTAAAATATTGTACAATAGAAGTAGAACCTCACCTTAGATTTTTTCTCCATACATACTACTCACAAATAATAGCAACACTACCATTGCTAACTGTTTTTACTGGAGGTGCTTACTTATGAGCAATTGGTACAGTAAGACGAAAGATCAAACATTGATTGACCTAGAAACAAACGAACAACACGGTTTAACAGATGAGATTGTAAGTGAACGTTTAAAGCAATACGGTTCTAATGAATTAGCTACAAAACAAAAACGCACTTTATGGCAGCGTATTTTCGCCCAAATTAATGACGTCCTCGTATATGTCCTTATTATTGCTGCCCTTATTTCTGCCTTTGTAGGTGAATGGGCGGATGCCAGTATTATCGCGCTTGTTGTAGTTTTAAATGCTGTTATCGGTGTTGTCCAAGAATCGAAAGCAGAACAAGCTTTAGAGGCATTGAAAAAGATGGCAACACCTAAAGCTATCGTCAAGAGAAATGGTGAACTAAAAGAAATTCCATCTGAGCACGTCGTTCCAGGGGATATCGTTATGCTCGACGCCGGACGATATATCCCATGCGATTTACGCCTTATTGAAACCGCAAATTTAAAAGTTGAAGAATCTGCTCTAACTGGTGAATCTGTCCCTGTTGATAAAGATGCAATCTACCACCCTTCCATGCAAAGTGATGAGCAAGTACCACTCGGCGATCAAAAAAACATGGCATTTATGTCCACTCTTGTAACATACGGAAGAGGCGTCGGTGTTGCTGTTGAAACTGGAATGAACTCACAAATTGGTAAGATTGCTACCCTTTTACATGAAGCAGACGATGATATGACACCACTTCAAAAAAGCTTAGCACAAGTCGGAAAATATTTAGGCTTTGTCGCTGTAGCTATTTGTATCGTTATGTTCCTCATCGGTTTTTTACAAGGCCGGGATACGTTAGAAATGTTTATGACTGCTATTAGTTTAGCCGTTGCAGCTATTCCAGAAGGCTTGCCAGCTATCGTTTCCATCGTTCTTGCAATTGGTGTGCAACGTATGATTAAACAAAACGTTATCATTCGGAAACTACCAGCTGTTGAAGCCCTCGGTTCTGTCACAATTATTTGTTCAGATAAAACAGGTACGTTAACGCAAAATAAAATGACCGTTACTCACTTTTATAGTGATAACACATACGATCGCTTAGAAAGTTTAAATGTAAATAATGATGCGCAACGTCTATTGTTAGAAAATATGGTGCTATGTAATGATGCTTCTTACAATAACGAATCACAAACGGGAGACCCGACTGAAATTGCACTTCTCGTTGCTGGAACCACTTTTAACATGCAAAAAGATCATTTAGAAAAAATACATGAACGTGTTAACGAAGTACCTTTCGATTCAGATCGTAAAATGATGTCAACCGTACATACATACGATGAAAGCTACTATAGCATGACGAAAGGCGCTATTGATAAGCTCTTACCTCGATGTACCCATATTTTTAAAAACGGCAAAATCGAGATTTTAACTGATTCTGATAAAAATCAAATATTAGAAGCTGCCGGAGCAATGTCTCAAGAAGCTTTAAGAGTACTTTCATTCGCATTTAAACAATACAATTCAAACGATGTGGATATAAATCATCTTGAAGAAAATCTTATCTTTATTGGTCTTGTCGGTATGATTGATCCACCACGAACTGAAGTGAAAGGTTCAATTACAGAATGTAAAAAAGCCGGTATTCGCACAGTTATGATTACTGGTGACCATAAAGATACCGCCTTTGCAATTGCCAAAGAACTTGGCATTGCTGAAGAAATATCGGAAATTATGATTGGAACTGAATTAGATAACATTTCTGATACAGAACTAGCTAGCAAAATTAATCATTTAAATGTATTCGCTAGAGTCTCTCCAGAGCATAAAGTGAAAATTGTAAAGGCATTACGCGCGAAAGGAAATATCGTTTCTATGACTGGTGATGGCGTCAATGATGCACCATCTTTAAAGCAAGCCGATGTCGGCGTAGCGATGGGCATTACAGGAACAGACGTTGCAAAAGGGGCAGCGGATGTTGTGTTAACAGATGATAATTTTTCATCTATCGTGAAAGCTGTTGAAGAAGGTAGAAATATTTATCGCAACATAAAAAAATCAATTCTCTTCCTACTCTCTTGTAACTTCGGAGAAATTATCGCTTTATTTTTAGCAATTTTACTCGGCTGGGCAACACCACTACGACCTATTCATATTTTATGGGTGAATTTAATTACAGATACACTGCCTGCATTATCACTTGGGGTTGATCCTGAAGATCCAGATGTGATGAAGGAAAAACCACGACATGCAAAAGAAAGCTTATTTAGTGGTAGCGTTCCTTTCCTAATTTTCAATGGAGTTATCATTGGACTTTTAACGCTAATAGCTTTTATCGCCGGAGCAAAATTCTATACTGGAGATACAAATTTATTCCCTCTTTTCCCAGAGCGAATTGATGACGATGCTCTATTACACGCTCAAACGATGGCATTTGTCGTTCTTAGTTTTTCTCAGCTCGTTCATTCATTTAACTTGCGTTCAAGAACGAAATCAATTTTTTCAATTGGGATCTTTACAAATAAATATTTAGTTTTCTCCCTTCTTATCGGTGTTCTTATGCAAGTTTGTATCATCTCCATCCCACCCCTTGCAAATATATTCGGTGTACATGCATTAACGATGCGAGATTGGGGATTTGTTCTCTTATTAAGTATCATTCCACTTATTGTGAATGAGATTATTAAATTAGTGAAGAGAAACTAAAAGGCAATGAGGAATATTCCTCATTGCCTTTTCATTTATCCTTGTAATTCTTTTTTGATATTCTCCGTTAATGTAGCCATACGCTTGCGGCTTTCTTCACGCTCACGTTTATTTTGTTCTTCAATTTGTTGTGTTTCTTGCATACCTCTTGAAATAATGTTCCAAGTTTCCTCAAGCGTTTCCATCTTAATACTAGAAGAACCTGATAATCTCGCTACTTCTACACTTTGCGTTGCGATATTTTGTGCATTTTTCTTAAGTAATTCATTTGTACGGCGATCAAGTTCAGCCATAGAATCTGCAACAAGCTTTTGACGTTTCGCATTTACTGCTTGAATGATACCATTTTTAAAGATAGGAATCGTTGTAATAAATGCTGTATTGATTTTACCAATTAATTTATTATTACCACGTTGAATCATGCGAATTTGCGGCGCTGTAAGTAGCGCAACCATACGCGCTTTTTCTAAATCATCAATACGTTGCTCTAAAATTTCAACCGAGTTTTTAAGCGACTCTAATTCAATACCTGCTAATTGATCATTATTACGCACGCGCTCTTCATACATCGGAACTAATTCTGTATTTAAACGCTCTAATAGCATTTCTCCTGCTACTACGTACTTCTCTAAGTCTAAATAATATTTTAAGTTTTGCTCATACAAGCCATCTAACGTTCCAATTGATTTTTTCATCTCATCTTGGTACTTCGTAATTTCCACATAAACCTTATCAATTTCGCGGCCCATCGTTTGATATTTACTAAAGATTTGTTCTATCATTTTATCCGCTTTTTTGAACATGCGCGAGAAGAAACCACTTTTTTCTTCTGCAAAGTCTTTACTATCAAATCTGTCCATAATTTTACCAAGTTGCTTTAACAATTCACCAGAATCTTCTATCTTTGATAATGACATTGTATGTAAAATTTGATCAGCAAAACGTGAAATTTCCATAGAAGGTTCTTTTCCAAGTTCAATTAATTCCAGTTGATCTTTAATATCTACTGCGTTATAAATACGTTGCACATCTGCATCTTGTCTAAGTTGCAAGCGAACATCTTGTGCGGTTTGCTCATTCAATTCAGTTTTCGAATCTAGTACGACTGGGTTATTCATATAGTATTCTCCCTTTCCTTATAAAAATGGACGAAATAGTCCTTTTATTGTTTGTGATAAATTTTTATAGGCTGATGAACCATGAAACTCAAGATCGAAATTAACTTCTTCAAGCCAATGGGAATCAAATGCTCCCGCTTCAACATATGGTTCAATATCGTTTCTGCCCGTGGGATTGAAATGGAATACATCTACTCCAATTTGATTCAAAAATAGTAATAAAACAGCGTCAGAACGAGTTAATTCTCCGCTCTTCTCATTATTAAATATAACAATTTTCGGTACATCTTGTGAATAATCAAATTTCTCAAGCTGTTCTAAAATATTGGGTGGTATTTGAGAAAGTTGTGCGAAAACATATAGCGCTACATCTTGTTTCGTCTCTTTCGCAATTGGTTTGCACATTTCACTTTCGCACGTATGGATAATCGCCTCTGCAATCCCATGTTGTAAACCTTCCGGTAAACGCTTATGCGGCCACCAATGGCTATTCATAATTAGATCAGGATGTAATTTTCCAGCTCGGTCCAATGCATCTCGATAATGATATTGGAAGTTTGCTTTTTGCTCTTTCGTAAACGGGAATGTATTAATTAATAAACTGTTATCAAATGATGTAACAGCCTTTAATCGTTGAAAATATTCTTTATCATTCTTTGAAACGCCTGATATTTTCGCAAATAAAGAAGGAATATAAATATGTTTATTTTCAACAAAGAATGTTGGACGTACAAATGCCTTTTCTTTCGTAATTAAAAAGATTTCATCATATGTCGTTTTTAACGTACGTGCTACAGGTGTATACGAACGGAATTGCCACGGTTTATATAATAGTGAATTATCGTGGTGAAGTACTTGTTCAATTTCTTTCGAAGCTTGATACGCTACTGTTGCAACACGCTCGCGGCGGCGATCAGGGAATGGTTCAAGAGAAATGCGACCCGGATGGGACACAATAAAAGTTCTTCCCTCTTCATCAATATTTTCAAATCCATCTTTTCCTTCGGGGTGATAATAAAGCACATCACAACCGAGCATAATAAGAAAATATAAGAAATATATACGGCTTTCCTGTGCATCACCATACCAAACGATACGTGGCATCTGTTTCTTATAATTAATCGTAGAGAACCACTTCGCTACGTAATTTTCGCTTAGTTTAATTATGTCGATTAAGAAACGACGGAAGCCTTCTGTCTTTAACGACTGATTATGTTGTTTCTCATATAATTTCAATACTGCAATAAACGTCGTATGTATGTAATGCTGTAAATCAGGGTTGTCTACTTTCGGTAAAAGTTGTTTCCCAGATAAGTGTGCAACTAACCTATTTACTGTCAGACCATTTGGTGCTTCTTGATGTAATCCGAACACTTCTTGAATATGACGAAGCTTTTCTGAATCAATCACTTTGTTTAAATTTTGTTCGTGTAAAACTTCGATTCCTTTCGCTTCACTATAATCAAACAGTTCATTGAAATATTCATCTACATCATTAGGAACGCCTAGGATTCGACATGCTATATAACTAAATTTCATCTCATTCTCTGTCAGCTCATATTGTGGGCGTTTTTCTAAAAGCGCTTCAAATTGCTTTAAATCTGATTCATCTTTTAATGCATATGGTTGAAGTGTAAAACGTGAAAACACAACAGTTCACCTCCAAAAACATTTACGTTTTTTCTAAGTCCTTCTTCTATTATAAACTATTTTTGGTTATAAAAAATGGGCGCTCGCAAAACGAGCAAACCCATTTCAATTATTTATTGTCTTCTTTAGTAGCTGCTACTTCTTCTTTAGCTTGTCCAGAATTCTTCATGTAGTGAAGTATAAATGTTGCTCCAAATGCTACAACTAAAATAATGAAGAACACTGTATGGCTTATTTCAATATGAATAACAGACAATAACATTTTTGCTGCAATAATTAAAATTAAAATATATGCTGTCGTTTCAAGTTCTGGAATACGCTCTAACAATTTTAAGAATACACCAGCGATACCACGCATCATTAAAATACCTAGCATTCCGCCTAATAGTAAAATCCAAACTTCATTAGATACACCAAATGCAGCAAGTACGCTATCTACAGAGAATGCGATATCCATTAATTCAACCATCGCAACTGTTCCCCAGAAGACACCGAACATTCTGAAGAGAATACTATTTTGGTTCATACCATGAGATTCCTCTTCTTCTGCATTACCTTTTCTTTTATCAATGAAGTATTTAACTGAAAGCCACGCTAAGTAAAGTGCACCTAACACTTTTACCCATGCTAATTTAATTAAGAACATCCCGATTCCAATCGCAATAAAGCGGAACACATAAGCTCCAATAAGTCCATAGAATAATGCTTTTTTACGTTTTTCTTCCGGAAGGTGTTTTACCATTACCGCTAACACAAGTGCGTTATCAGCAGATAACAACCCTTCAAGTACAACAAGTGTACCTATTAATCCCCAAGATACTGGATCTTGCAACACTTTAATCCACATGTCCAAGTCGAAAAACTGAGCATACGTATCAAGGATTCCTTGCAAAATACTCATCTTACCTTTATCCCCTATTCTTTGCTAGATTTATAGAAAGGTCAAAAAAAGGAAACGAATATCGTTTCCTTTCTATGCATCCAAGCCATACGCTCTTACAAGCGCACCTAAACCACCTTGGAATCCACTTCCTACTGCATTAAACTTCCACTGTCCATTATGACGGTATAATTCACAAAAGACAACTGCTGTTTCGATGGAGAAATCTTCCCCTAAATCAAAACGAAGAACTTCTTCATTCGTCTCTTCATTCGCTAAACGAACAAACGCATTTCCAACTTGCCCAAAGTTTTGACTACGGCCTTCTGCATCATAAATCGTAACTGTAATAGCAATTTTATGAACATCTGCTGGAACCTTCTTCAAATCTACAACAAGTTGCTCATCGTCGCCTTCGCCTTCGCCTGTACGGTTATCTCCTGTATGTAAAACAGATCCACAAGGAGACTGTAAATTATTATAGAAAATAAAATCAGTTTCCTTCGTACATTTTCCGTTTGCATCTAATAAAAAGGCAGATGCATCTAAATCGAAATCTGATCCACCGTCATAAGATTTAATATCCCATCCAAGACCAATTACTGCTTTTGTTAAACCAGGGCTTGTCTTACCTAAATCGATTTTCTGTCCTTTTTGTAATTGAATAACCATCTATATTCACCTCTATATTTTTATCTTTAAAAATATATCCATCGGTATACACGCATTTCACCGATGGATATATAAATCAAATCTATTACTCTACATCTAAACCAAAATTATTACATAGAGACGCTAATCCACCTTGGAATCCACTTCCGATTGCATTGAATTTCCAGTCACCTGCATGACGATATAATTCACCTACTACTACGGCTGTTTCAATAGAGAAATCTTCTCCTAAATCGTAACGAATTAATTCTGCATTCTTTTCTTCATCTAAAATACGTACGAAAGAGTTAGAAACTTGTCCAAAGTTTTGGCTGCGTCCTTCTCCATCGTAAATCGTGATTGTGAAGCAAATACGTTCGATATGTGCAGGTACATTTTTCAAATCTACTTTAATCGATTCGTCATCGCCTTCACCTTCGCCAGTTCGGTTATCTCCTAAATGCTCTACAGCACCATTCGCACCTTTTGGGTTATTATAGAAGACGAAATCCTCTGCACCTGAAACTTTACCGTTAGCACCTACTAAGAAAATACTAACATCTAAATCGAAATCGTTTTGTCCATCATAACGATTCGTATCCCAACCAAGTCCTACAAGAACTTTTGAAAGACCTGGATTCGTTTTTGTTAAGTCTACCTTTTGTCCTTTTTTCAATGAAATTGATGCCATATACAATTCCTCCTCGGTTATTTTATTGATAACGTGATACAATCTCACTTAAGTTTTTATCTTGTGTTCCTTCTCCAACTGCTGAAAACTTCCATTCACTTCCGTGACGATACATTTCACCTGCAATTAGAGTCGTTTTGCCAGCATAATTATCCGATAAATTATAGCGTGCTAATTCTTCACCAGTTTGCGGGTTTTGAATACGAATATATGCATTACGAATCATCCCGAAATCTTGACGACGATTTACACAGTCATAAATATTTACAACGAATACTAAACGATTAATACGGCTCGGAACTTTATGTAATTCTACGAAAATTGTTTCGTCATCACCAGCGCCTTCGCCTGTTAAATTATCTCCTGAATGAATAATACTACCACAAGTAGAAAGTTTATTTCCGAAGTAAACTAAATCATTTTTGTTTAAAAAACGATCTCCTTCTAACATAACAACAGATGCATCACAATCTACATTTGGTTTACTTCCAAATAATGAAGACAGAAATCCACCTGATTGCCCAATTGGATCCCAGCCTAAGCCAACCTGTAGTTTTGCTACTTTTGGTTGTCCTTTCGTTAAATCGATCTTTTGACCTTTTTCTAAAATAATAGGCATGAAGTTTCTCCCTTTCTACAAAGCATTTTCCAAATCGGAAAATATTGTATTCTTCTCTTATATTGTAGCATTATTTACCTAGCGATAAAAAGGATAAATTCTCAGTTATATGAAAACATTCATATAATTTACTTATGATGATGTAAGAAGTGGTAAATAGCACCAATCATTCCTGCACAATTACCGTTTTGTGCAAGTTCAATCTCACAATTATTATAAATCTCTTGATTTAAGTATTTACTGACCTCCTCTTTTACTTCTTTTAAAAACTCATTTCCTCTATCGGTAATTCCTCCACCAATAATAATCGTTTCTGGATTAAAAATATAAGCAAGATTACTAATTCCAATCGCCAAATGTTTAAAGAAGATCCCAACTGCTTGAGCAACTTCCCGATCTCCTTTATCATACAACTCGAAAATTCTTTTCCCATTCCACTCGCCTTTGCCTTTATATTTTCTTACAAGCCGAATTAATCCTGAAATCGAAGCAACCTCTTCAAACGTTTTTCCTTCTATTAACATATTCCCCCATTCACCAGCACTAAATGAATGTCCTCGGTACAATTCTCCACCTATAAAAATTGCTCCCCCAATTCCTGTTCCAAGGGTGAGCATAATAAAGTTCTCTTTCTCTCTTCCACTACCATTCCACTTTTCTCCAAACGCTGCACAATTCACATCATTGTCAATCGATACTGGAACTTTTAATATCTCTTGCAATCTATCAATAATAGGAATAGTATTATATCCCGGAATATGATCCGCACCTCCCGTCACAATTCCTTTATTAATATCAACAATTCCCGTAGTGCTAATACCAATTCCTGCAATAGTATGTTCATTCATTATTTTTTTGGATACATATATAAGTTTTTGAATAATTTGTTCTCCGCCTAAATGAATTTCTGTTGCAACTGTTTTACGCTTTAATACTCTCCCTATTTCTGAAACAATGCCATACTTAATTTGCGTACCGCCAATATCAAACGCTATGTACTCTTTCATCTACTGCCACTTCCTCTACCGTTATGAATGTAAATTCTCCGCCTCTACTATTTGTAGGAAATCTACATTAACTCTTTTCTGCTTTGACAAATACACCACCTTTTTCTATATATAGTTTTTTTTGCATAAAACTCTTTTTCCTAAGAAATATTACAAAGGGATGTATTTTAGATGGAATATTAATTTCTTAGGAGGAAAACCATGACGAAAATCTTCATTTTAGCATCAACACTCTCTTTATCTTTTTTTAGCGGTTTAAATATCGGTAATGCTGCAACTGAAAACTTCCATCCATTAACAAACGCTGTTGTACAAAATAGCGATCATTTTGCAGAAGGAAATTTAAAGGATAATAATAAACCTCCAGGAAATAACGGTTCTCAGGACGATAGTGGTTCTGGCGGCAATGGTTCCGGCGGTAACGGTTCCGGCGGTAACGGTTCTGGTGGCAGTGGCTCTGACGGCAGTGGTTCCGGTGGCAATGGTTCTGGTGGTAACGGTTCTGGTGGTAGCGGTTCTGGTGGTAGCGGCTCTGACGGCAGTGGTTCCGGTGGCAACGGTTCTGGTGGTAGCGGCTCTGACGGCAGTGGTTCTGGTGACAACGGTTCTGGTGGCAATGGTTCCGGTGGCAATGGTTCCGGTGGCAATGGTTCTGGCGGTAACGGTTCTGGTGGTAACGGTTCTGGTGGCAGTGGCTCTGGCGGCAATGGTTCCGGCAGTAACGGTTCTGGTGGCAATGGCTCTGATGGCAATGGCTCTGGTGGCAATGGTTCTGGTGGCAACGGCTCTGGCGGCAGTGGCTCTGGTGACAACGGTTCCGGCGGTAACGGTTCCGGTGGTAACGGTTCCGGTGGTAACGGTTCCGGTGGTAACGGTTCCGGTGGTAACGGTTCCGGTGGTAACGGTTCTGGTGGCAATGGTTCTGGCGGTAACGGTTCTGGTGGCAGTGGCTCTCACGGCGGTAATGGCTCTCAAGGTGGCAATCGTGTTAAAGGTGATAGCAGTTCTCAAGGGGGTAATGGCTCTCAAGGTGGCAATCGTGTTAAAGGCGATAGCAATTCTCAGAAGGGCAACGGTTCTCAAGGTGGTAATGTAAAAGATAATACAAAAAAACAAGGTGATAAATTACCTAATACTGCAACGCATTACCCTATATCTATTTTAATGGGTCTTTCAACATTCCTCATTGGTATGTTACTGTTTATTCGTCGTAAAAACGTAAAATAAGAACAACATCCTTCCATCTAAAAAGTACATGAAATAATGTATAAAACTAAAAAGGGCTTTGGATTGCATTTTATTATGCAGCCCAAAGTCCTTTTTATCACCTATCAAAAGAGTATTAATACGCTTTTCCCCAATACACCATTTGTTTAGCTTCTTTACCACAACAAATACATTCTTCAGCTAAATGCTCTTGCTCAAAAGGCATACAACGTGAAGATACTCCCACTTCTTCTTTTAGTTTCTCTTCACAAGCCAATTCCCCGCACCACATTGCTTTAATAAAGCCTTGCTTTTCGTCAGCTACTTTTTTCATCTCTTCGAAATTTGTCACAGCATACGTATTCTCATCGCGAAATGCTTTTGCTTTATTAAATAAAGAACTATGAATTTCTTCAAGTAATGCTGGAATACGTTCTTCTAATTGATCCATTGGTACAAATTCTTTTTCCTTCGTATCTCTTCTTACAAGTACAACTTGATTCTTTTCAATATCTTTAGGACCAACTTCTAATCGAATTGGTATACCCTTCATTTCATACTCATTAAATTTCCAACCAGGCGTTTTATTACTAGCATCTATTTTTACTCGTGCAACCTTTTGAATATGTCCTTGTAACTCTGTTGCTTTTGCTAAAACTCCTTCTTTATGCTGAGCAATTGGTACAATAACAACTTGCACTGGAGCGACTTTTGGTGGCATTACAAGTCCATTATTATCGCTATGAACCATTATTAGCCCGCCTATCATTCTTGTTGATACACCCCAAGATGTTTGGTGCACATATTGCCATTTACCATTACGATCTAAAAACTTAATATCAAATGCTTCTGAGAAATTCGTCCCAAAGTTATGAGAGGTTCCTGTTTGAAGCGCTTTTCCATCATGCATTAAACTTTCAATTGTATAAGTTGCCTTTGCTCCAGCAAACTTCTCTTTTTCTGTTTTTTGTCCTTTAATAACTGGTATCGCTAAATAATCCTCACAGAAAGAAGCATATAAGTTTAAAATATTTAATGTTTCAGCCTGCGATTCTTCTGCCGTTTCATGGATTGTATGACCCTCTTGCCATAAAAATTCAGTCGTACGAAGGAATGGTCTAGTTGTCTTCTCCCAACGAACTACTGAACACCACTGATTATATAACTTTGGCAAATCATTATAGGATTGCACAATTTTTGAAAAGTGCTCACAGAATAAAGTTTCAGATGTAGGACGTACACAAAGTCTTTCCGCTAACTTTTCATCCCCGCCATGTGTAACCCATGCTACTTCAGGAGCAAATCCTTCAACATGATCCTTCTCTTTTTGCAATAAACTCTCTGGGATAAACATTGGCATATATACATTTTCATGGCCAGTTTCTTTTAACTTCTCATCCATCACCTTCTGCATATTCTCCCATAAGGCATAACCATACGGACGTAAAATCATGCACCCTTTTACACTTGAATAATCAACAAGTTCGGCTTTTTTTACAATATCGGTATACCACTGCGCAAAGTCCTCTTCCATCTTCGTAATGGCTTGCACTTGTTCTTTTGCCATAGTCAGTCTTCCTCCTTCTAGAAAATACAAAAAAGCCCGCGTCCCTAAATAGGGACCGAGCTTTGCCGGCGTTACCACCCTGATTCATGCACAAAAATTGCGCATGCTCTCTTTTTGATAACGGGAAATTCCCGCTGCATATGCAGAACTCAAAGGCAGGTTCCATATTGCCTTTTTAAGAATCTTTCAGCCTGGCGGATTCTCTCTCTGCTAAAAAGGTTGAATATGTACTAGTCCTTTTTCATCGTTATAACGAAATAAATTTGTTGATTATCATAATACAAATTCTTTTTTAAAACAATAGCTAATTTTCTTATTATTATATATTCTTTTCATTTTTTACAGTTTTATACGTAGCTTTTTCGAGAGATTTTTACAAGTTGATGTGCAATCATACCAATAAGTGTACCTAGTAGAACGAAGAAACCAATAAATCCATATCCCATTCCTTCCCACCCACCAATAACCATCATGGTAACAGGAAATGATGCTAAGCAAAGAAGTATTACAATCAGTGCAAATATAATATCAAACTGTTTGTCTGGAAAACGTTTCTTTAGTAAATATGAAATAGCAAATACAAGGAGAATTGTGATGCCACCAATGATGTAAAATATACCGAATCCATCTAACCAGTCCATACTATTCCCTCCGTCCATAGATTCCCTTATACTTATAATATGTTTAATTTTTCTGAAAATAAACAATAAATTTTATTCAGAAACATATTTTTATTACTAGGTATTAATAGTAATATATAAGAATAGGTTTTATATAATTAGGAGGATTACTTTATGGATAAAGCATTAACGAATCGTGTCATTATTTTATCATTCGACTGTTTATCAGCTTTAGATTTTCCTATACTACAAAAACTACCTCATTTCCAATCTCTAATAAAAAAGGGCACGGTTGTCGAAAAAGTAGAACCAATTTATCCTTCTGTAACATATCCAAGCCACTCAACAATCGTAACCGGTAATTACCCTAACAAGCACGGTGTTGTTAGTAATACGTTACTTCAACCAGGACGTGAATCACCTGATTGGCATTGGTACCGAAAATCGATAAAAGGAACAACATTGTATGATGAAGCGCGTAAAGCAAATTTAACGACAGCTGCCCTTCTATGGCCTGTTACTGGGAGAGCAAACATTGATTACAATTTACCAGAAATTTTCCCCAATAGACCTTGGCAAAATCAAGTGTTAGTTTCCTTATTTAGCGGTAGCCCACTATACCAATTAGATTTAAATCTTCGTTTCGGCCATATAAGGAATGGTTTATCACAACCAGAGCTGGATGATTTCGTCCTCGCCTCTGCTGTACACACCATTCAGACGAAAAAGCCTAATGTTATGTTCGTACATTTCACTGATTTAGACACGCAAAGACATTATCATGGCTTTGAATCTAACGAAACAATAGCTGCAATTCATAGACATGATGAGCGGCTCGGGAAAATTATTCAAACTTTAAAAGACAGTGACCTATACGAAGAGAGTACAATTATCGCTCTTGGTGACCATAGCGCTTTAAGTGAAAACAAAGCGATTCAATTAAATGTGCTATTCCAACAAAAAGGCCTCGTATCTATAAATAAAAAAGGGCTATTAGTAGATTGGAAGGCCTATTGTCAAAGTTGCGACGGGTCTGCCTATGTATATGTGAAAGACAAAAATGATACGGATACAATTCGAGAAGTACAACTACTCCTTGAAGAACTGCTGCAAAATAAACAGAATGGAATTGAATTTATACTTCATGATGAAGCTGCGAAAGACTGCGGTGCAGATGGTAATTGTTTATTTATGTTAGAAGCGCAAGAGGGGTATTATTTCACTGAAAACTATACAGGAGATTTTATAAAAGACATTACTGAAAAAGATGTTACGCCTAGTAAAAAATATACATTTGGTACGCATGGATACTCTCCAACAAAACCTAACTATGAAACAATTTTTATCGCTGCTGGAAAAGGAATAAAAACCGGCGTTACCGTCCCGTATATGAGACTTATTGATGAAGGTCCAACTATCGCTAGACTACTCGGTTTACACTTAGGCGAAACAGACGGATCAATTGTAGAGGATTTACTCCAATTGTAAAGAACTGTGTATATATGTAAAAGTTCTGTAAAAATCATCACTGTTTCTCTTTTTATAATTTTTATTTTTGTACACTGTTAGTAGAACAAATTTAAGGGGGAACACTATATGAAAAAAATGTCCAGACAAGAAAAAAGCTGGATATTATACGATTGGGCGAACTCGGTATATTCGCTCGTCATTACAACTGCATTATTTCCAATTTACTTTAAAGCAGCTGCAAAAGAAGCCGGGCTATCTGGTGCAACTTCAACAGCATATTGGGGATATGCAAACTCGTTCGCTACACTTTTAATTTCTATACTTGCTCCTATTCTCGGCACAGTTGCTGATTATAAAGGATTTAAAAAACGATTTTTCACATTCTTCTTTGGACTTGGTATCGTATTTACAAGTATGTTAGCAGTCGTTCCAACATCTCAGTGGTACTTATTATTAGGATGCTATATGCTCGCCTTAGTTGGTTTTGCTGGAGCCAACATTTTCTATGATGCATTTTTAGTAGATGTCACTTCTGAAGATAGAATGGATCGAATTTCTACAAGAGGTTTCGCTTTAGGCTATATTGGGAGTACTATTCCTTTTATCGGTTGTATCGCTCTTATTATTCTTGCTCAAAAAGGAACTATCCCTTTATCAGTTGGCATTGCTAGTCAAATTTCATTTGCGATAACTGCTCTTTGGTGGGGGTTATTTACAATTCCAATGCTTAAAAACGTAGAGCAAACACACTATATTGAGCGTCATCCAAGACCTATTAAAATGAGCTTCAAACGTCTTGCTGATACTTTTAAAAATATTAAAGAATATAAAACTGTATTTATGTTTCTAATTGCTTACTTTTTCTATATTGACGGAGTCGATACAATTATTACTATGTCTACAGCTTACGGAACCGACCTCGGTATCAGTGCAACGAATCTATTAATCATATTATTTGTAACACAAATTGTCGCTTGTCCATTTGCGTTACTATACGGAAAACTATCTGAAACATTTACTGGTAAAAAAATGTTATATGTCGGTATCATTATTTATATCATTATTTGCACATATGCTTATTTCTTAAAAACGACACTTGATTTTTGGATTTTAGCAATGTTAGTTGCTACATCTCAAGGTGGTATTCAAGCACTAAGTCGTTCATACTTTGCAAAACTAGTACCAAAAGAATCTGCTAATGAATTCTTCGGATTTTATAATATCTTTGGTAAGTTCGCCGCAATTATGGGCCCGGTATTAGTCGGTGTTACAACGCAATTAACAGGAAAAACAAACGCTGGTGTTCTTAGTATTATTGTATTGTTTATTATCGGTGGATTCTTACTCACTAGAGTTCCAGAAAATAATACATCCGTTACACCACCTAGTCCAAAGACTAAAACGCTATAAGAAAAGATCCTCTTCTCATAAGAAGAGGATCTTTTTTATTTTTAACGGTGCGCCTTATAATGAACGACCCTACTGCTTGTACAAAAATAATTTATCAACAGTTGTTCCTAATACTTCAGCTAAACGGAATGCTAACGCTAAGCTTGGATCATATTTATTATTCTCAATTGCATTTATCGTTTGTCTAGAAACCTTGCATTTATCAGCTAATGCGCCTTGTGAAATATTATTTTCAGTGCGTAATTCATAGATTTGATTTTTCACACCATTGCTCCTAACCTGTAAAATCGTTTTTACAACATCAGTATATAATTGGCTCATATAGTTGTCAAAAGTTCCTCAAAGAAAAAGGGAGCAATTTTGCTCCCTTACAATAGTTATTTCGAAGCTAACGAATTTGTTAGTTCCTCTTTATTAGCGACAGCTTCTTTCTTTATTTGCATACGTAGAACTGGCCCTATCGCTAATAAAATAAGTGCCATCGCTATACAAAATACAGTAACTAGTGAAGTTAGTTCCTTTAATCCTCCAGCTAGTGAAGTTCCAATTAGCATTGCCCCCATAAACAGTGGTAAAATCGTCCCATTTACTCTTCCAACCATATTTTCTGGTACAAGTTGAATCATAAGCGTACCGACAACAATATTAACACAAGCTAAACAAATACCTGTTCCAAATCTCATGAAACTAGTAATCCAAAATGATGTAGATAGCCCTTCTACTAAAAATGATATCGCTAATATGCCCATACCGAATACAAACATCTTTTTCGGATTCACTTTTGAAGCGAAAATTGCAGCAACAATACCACCGATTAACATACCTATTCCATCAGCTGCTGCTAAATATTGAACAGCTTCTTTTTCCATGCCTAAACGTTCAATTACAAGAAACACCTCTAATGGAGTTGTTAATCCAACAGCTAAACCCATAATTGTAAAAGTGATCGTAATCATACGTAAATTTTTCGTGTGAAGAACGTATTTCCATCCTTCTTTTATATCATTTTTTAATGAATCTCTTGCCACTTGCTCTTTTTCAACCCATTTTGGTAAAAATGAAAGGGCGATAGCCGATAACAAAAATAGAATGATTAAACTATATAGTGATGTAAATAAGCCAAGTTGTGTATACACAATTGATCCTACAACTGGTCCAAAAATCATAAATAATGACTGTAATGTTTGGTTAAATGCAATCGCATTTGCTACCTGTTCTTCTTTTACATAGCGCTTAAATATACGCGAAGATGAGGGCTGAGAAAACTGACCTACAATCGCGGAAATGAGTGTTGCAAAAAATATAGCCTGCCAATAATCCAGCTTTAACAACAGGACAATTCCTATAATAGACAGTACACTCAACACATCTCCAGCGACCATTGTTCTTTTCGGATTCCAGCGATCTGCTAATGCACCACCAATGAACGAGAAAATAAAGATAGGTGCATACTCCATGACAGATAATAGAGACACTGAAACTGGATCATTATTTGTCCGCTCCATTATGAAATATAAAAGAGCCATATTTCTGATCCAAATTGCAAATTGTTGTAAAATATCAGATGCCATAACGAGCATAAATGCTCGGTTTTTAAATAAAGCGTTCACTTTCATTCCCCTTTCATAAACCGACCGTTCGGTCTAATTTGTTTTGTAAGAAAAGCAACTGACTTATTATTCAGCTGCCATTCCTTTTAACAATACATCTATTGCCTTTTTATAAATACGCTTCAACTCTTTATAATCTAACTCGTAGTAAAGTACTCCAAGCCCTGATAATAATCCGTTCACAATATACATAAGATCACGAGCATTATCTTCACGGAACTCTCCAGACTGTATACCTGCTTCAATTAATTTCTCAAACATAACATATGATTCTCTAGTTAAAGCTAACAATTCATCCAGAATCTCTTTACTTACAACTTGGCTCATAGAGAATTCCTCTATTGCATTTGAAATTGGTTGCTGTATGTCCTCTACATGATATTCCGCGAGACCATATAGTTTTTCAGTACTAGTACTATACAACTTCTCTTTTTCATTCCATTTTTCAACCCAATCATACGTATGCTGTTTCACTACAAATAAAAATAATTCTTCTTTACTTTTAAAGTGATAATAAATGCTTCCTTTACTTCGCTCTGTAATTTCACAAATCTCTTCCATAGATGTAGCTGCATAGCCCTTCTGTGAAAATAGACTTTCTGCTTTATATGCAATTTCTTTCTTTATCTCTTCTGCGCTTCTTCTCATATTCACACCTCTTTAAACCGACCGTTCAGTCTAATGATAACAAATCAAAAACCTCTATCGCAAGAGGATATATTCCTTATTTAAGAAAACGTACTTTCAAACCAAGTTCGAATCATATGTATCGTTCCAAATTTAAATGCTAATTTAACAAGAAATACGCCTCCCGCAGCTAATAAAAATAACACTACTTTCTCCTTATTTTTCACTTTCGGTTCCCTTTTCATTTCCATTCCCCTTAGTATATTAAAAATATTAATCAAACGTTGGTTTAACTGTGTTTATGCAATATGTAAGCCAACTAATCAAACGTTTGTTTAAAAAGAAATACGCCTATATAAGGCGCATTTTCATCAATCACCGCCACCACCGCAGCTTCCACCGCTATCTCCCCCAAAAGACCCTCCACAATCATGTGAGCCGCCATCATGCGAGCTATCATTATCAGATCCAGCAAAGAAAAATAATGGTGATGAGCTGTTAGATGAATTATGAATGTTATTTTGTTTTGTAAGATTTACCTTCTTTTTGTTCGATCGAACTGCTGTTACGATTATTCCAACTACAACAAATAATAGTATGACAATAATAAATTCCATATAAAAGCCTCCCTTATTCCTCGAATAATTGAATGGTTCTCTCTAGATTTTCAAGTGAAATGAAGCGCGATTCTCGAAGGATCTCTTTTCCATTATAAAATAATAAAATTGTCGGTCCTGTAAATACGACATATCGCCCCGCAATCTCTTGCATGTCTTGTAGTAATATCTCTATTTTCTCTACGTAATCATAATTCTCTAATACGCAATTTACTTTTCTTAGCATAACATCACAAACACCACAATTTTCCGTTTTAATAAACAGAAGTACCAATTGTTGTTCTTCGATATAGGTCGCTAATTCTTCTATCGTTTTAAATGTAGTCATCTTATCCCTCTTAGCGTAATTTACGAAATACTTTTTCTTGATACATACGAAAAGCTGAACTATCTTTAATCTTTCTCTTTTCCATTACCTGCTGAAAACGAAGCGTTTTTACTGTTAACTCTTCTCTTAATTTCTTTCTCTCTTCTTCATCATAACAGCAAGCAATTAGATCCTCTATTTTTAATATATCTTTTTGTAGTTCCATTTCTGGTGGAATCATTCCCGCATTTTTTAAAATTTTATAACTCATTCTAAGTTCTGGAGGTACCATTGAAAAATCTTCTAATTGTAGTGGTTTTCCTTTTCCCGGAAGATAATCAAGATCACCGTTCCGTATTGCTTTTCGAATTTTTTCTTCAGCAATGTTCAAAAACACATCCACACTATTCCCTCCTTTACATATTTTTACTATTATTTTACATGATATTTCCTTATCTTTCTACGTCTTTAATAATTGGCTCCATACAATTTTTTCTCAAATTTATTTATAATGAGCTATTTCCTCCCATACTGATCTTTCGTTTTCATATATAGTTTGTATTCAAGCCTTTTTGTATTGAGAAAGTCTTTTACAACTGAATAAAGCGTTTACACTAAATCTTACATTTGTTACGATTTAATCACCCCCAGCTCCCTTGTATAGACTTCGTGATGTCTGATCATTTTATCTAGACGTTTCATACGTCTAGATTCATTTTGATTTATTGGCGTATGCCTTTAAATATATCTTTTATTTTGAAAGGAGAAATGGCTATGAGGTCTCAAAAATTCACACTGCTATTACTATCTCTACTACTTTTCTTACCTCTTTTTCTCACAAATTTTATTACTCCAAATCTCGCATTAGCAGATTCACCAAAGCAAAATCAAAAAATTGTTGGGTACTTTCCTTCGTGGGGCGTTTACGGACGTAATTATCAAGTTGCTGACATTGATGCATCAAAACTTACTCACCTTAACTATGCTTTCGCGGATATTTGTTGGAATGGAAAACATGGAAACCCTTCTACTCATCCTGATAATCCAAATAAACAAACGTGGAACTGTAAAGAATCTGGTGTACCATTGCAAAATAAAGAGGTTCCTAATGGTACTCTCGTACTCGGGGAACCATGGGCTGATGTTACCAAATCGTATCCTGGCTCAGGTACAACTTGGGAAGATTGCGATAAATATGCCCGTTGCGGAAATTTCGGAGAACTAAAACGATTAAAAGCTAAATATCCTCACTTAAAAACAATTATTTCCGTTGGTGGCTGGACTTGGTCTAACCGCTTTTCTGATATGGCCGCTGATGAAAAAACAAGAAAAGTATTTGCTGAATCTACAGTAGCTTTTCTTCGCGCATATGGGTTTGATGGCGTAGATTTAGACTGGGAATATCCGGGCGTTGAAACGATTCCTGGTGGTAGTTATCGTCCTGAAGATAAACAAAATTTCACTCTCCTTCTTCAAGACGTCCGAAATGCTTTGAATAAAGCAGGTACTGAAGATGGCAAACAATATTTACTAACAATCGCTTCAGGTGCAAGCCAACGCTACGCTGATCATACAGAGCTAAAGAAAATTTCTCAAATACTCGATTGGATTAATATTATGACATATGATTTCCACGGCGGATGGGAAGCTACTTCTAATCATAATGCAGCTCTATATAAGGATCCAAATGCCCCAGCAGCAAATACGAATTTTTACGTAGATGGTGCTATAAATGTTTATACAAATGAAGGTGTTCCAGTCGATAAACTAGTATTAGGCGTACCTTTTTACGGACGTGGATGGAAAAGTTGTGGAAAAGAAAATAACGGACAATATCAACCTTGCAAACCAGGTAGCGATGGGAAACTTGCTTCTAAAGGTACTTGGGATGATTATTCTACCGGTGACACAGGTGTGTATGATTACGGTGATTTAGCAGCCAATTACGTTAATAAGAATGGTTTTGTACGCTACTGGAATGACACAGCTAAAGTACCTTACTTATATAATGCGACTACAGGCACATTTATTAGCTACGATGACAATGAATCTATGAAATATAAAACAGACTATATAAAGACGAAGGGTTTAAGTGGAGCAATGTTTTGGGAACTAAGCGGGGATTGCCGTACAAGTCCAAAATATAGTTGTAGTGGTCCAAAATTACTTGATACGCTAGTAAAAGAATTACTTGGTGGACCTATTAGTCAAAAAGATACTGAGCCACCAACGAACGTTAAAAATATTGTAGTTACGAATAAAAATTCAAACTCAGTTCAATTAAGCTGGACTGCATCTACTGATAACGTAGGAGTTACGGAATATGAAATTACTGCTGGAGAAGAGAAATGGAGTACAACAACAAATAGCATTACAATTAAAAACTTAAAACCTAATACGGAATACACATTTTCAATAATTGCCAAAGATGCTGCTGGAAATAAATCACAACCTACCGCTCTTACTGTCAAAACGGATGAAGCTAATACGACACCTCCTGATGGAAATGGCACTGCTACATTTTCAGTCACTTCGAATTGGGGCAGCGGTTATAACTTCTCGATTATAATCAAAAATAATGGAACGACTCCTATTAAAAATTGGAAATTAGAATTTGATTATAGCGGTAATTTAACACAAGTTTGGGATTCTAAAATTAGTAGTAAAACAAATAATCATTATGTAATTACGAACGCAGGATGGAATGGTGAAATTCCTCCTGGTGGATCTATTACAATTGGCGGTGCAGGAACAGGTAATCCTGCCGAACTTTTAAATACCGTCATTAGCGAAAACTAGACGTAATATCCATTAATTAATTCACTAAAGTTTGAATTTAGGTTTGAGCAATACCTCCTAAATTCAAACTTTTAATTTTACGAAAAATCAAAAATATCATAATAACCTATTATAATTATATTTAATTTCTAATATGAAGTTTATATGAAGTTCATTTGAATTTTACATGAATTTCCTTTAATTTCTATTGTCTTCCTATAATATCCATATTATCCTTTACATAAAGGAATTATTTTCATTCCATTTTGAACTATCTATATATATAAAGAAAGATAGTCACCTGTTAGGGAAAGGCTTTCGTATTATAAATATAACAAAAGAAAAAGCACGCTTATAAGCGCACCATAAGAGTGCTTCTTCATACAATTCTCATGTAAGAGTTCTCGAAAATCATGTTAATCACAAAGAAAAGGCATTAGCTCCTAAAAGCTAATGCCTTTTCTTTATTCATATTGTTCAGTATTCCAATCTTCTATATTCCATACTTTTGTTATCCACGATTCATAGAAAGAAGGTTCATGTGAGACAATTAAAACCGTTCCTTTGTATTGTTGTAACGCTTCCTGTAAAGCCATCTTAGTTTCTACATCCAAATGATTAGTCGGTTCGTCTAAAATTAAAACATTGCTTTTCGTTACGATAAGTTCACATAAACGCACTTTCGTTTGCTCTCCACCGCTTAATAAACGAATAGGTTTTAATACGTGTTCTTCTTTCAATCCACACTTCGCTAATGCTTGGCGCGCTTCTTTCTTTGTCATATCTGGTCGTTCTGCCCAAACTTTCTCTAACGGTGTTATTTCTGAAGCAAACTCTTCCTGTGCAAAATAAGCAGGATTTACTCGTTCCCCAACAAAAATTGAACCGCTTAGCGGCTTTATTTGACCTAATAACGTCTTTAACATTGTCGTTTTTCCAATACCGTTATGACCAACAACAGCTATCTTTTCTCCTTTTTTCACTTGTAAATTCAAGTCTGGAAATAACGGCTCACTATAACCCACTCTTAGTTTCTCAGCCTGTAATATACGACTTACTGGTTCATTATAAACAGTAAAAGCAAAACGGGACCGAGGTATATTATTAACCTTTTCAACCCTTTGCATTTTCTCCAATACTTTCTCTCGACTTTTTGCCTGTTTTGCTTTTCGAATCTTATTTTTTTGAATAAATGTTTCTAACTGAGCAATTTCTTTTTGTTGTTTCACATACGCCGATTGTAATTGTTTCCTTTGTACTTGGTAACTTTGTAAAAACTTTTCATAATCCCCTACATATCGCTTAACTTTTCGTTCTTCTAGATGGTAAATGACATTCGTAATATTGTTCAAAAATACTTCATCATGCGAAATGATAATATAAGCTTTTTCGTACAGTTTCAAGTACGATTGCAACCATTCTATATGTGCTGTATCTAAATAGTTCGTTGGTTCATCTAGCAATAAAACATCAGCTTTTTCTAGAAGAAGCTTTCCTAGTAATAACTTTGTCCGCTGTCCTCCACTTAACTTTGAAACATCCTTTTCCAATCCTATTTCAAACAGCCCTAAACCAATTGCCACTTCTTCAATTTCTGTATGAATTTGATAGAAATTAGAGTTTTCCAATATAGTTTGTAACTCTCCATACCTTACTAACAATTTTTCTACTTCTACTGCCTCAGTCATCTCTTTTGCAATTTTTAACATTTCGTATTCAATCGCATACAAGTTAGAAAATGCACTTTGCAAGTATCCTTCAATTGTTATTCCTTCTTGTAAATCTATATGCTGCTGCAAAAATCCAACCTTCACATGTGGAAACCATTCAATGTTCCCATCATCATGTATAAGTTCTCCTGTTAAAATTCTTAGCAGTGTTGATTTTCCAATCCCATTTTTCCCTACTAACCCAACATGCTCCCCCTTTAATAATCGAAAGCACGCATTATATAAGATGGTTTTCTCACCATACGAATGACTTAAATTTTCTACTGTTAATATACTCATTTTTTTCTCTCCTTTACTTATCGTCCATAAGCTAAATAGAGAGACCAACAGTATGAAGCCTTATTTAATTATGCATATAAAAATGGGTAAGGTGAATACACCTTACCCATTACATATTATCGTAAAAAAGGATTAAGGTTCTTTACCTGCTGTCTTCAATTTAGCTTAATCTTAAAAAATGGGCAGACTTCTCCCATATCAAGCTAAAACCATTTGAAGAACAGTTGATAAAGTCATTTTATCCTTTCACTCCTTTAACATTTGTTATATTAAGAGTATAAACTACTCTGTTATATTCTATTCTCTATTTTCCCTTTTGTTCCTTCTCCATCTTTTCATATTCTAAAAAAAGCCTCTTAACAGTAATTATACTAAAAACTGTTAAAAGGCTTTTTCTATTTTTTCATATAAGGAGCTAACACACTTAAAATCTCTTCTTTATCCTTTTTTAATTCGAGTGATGTTAACATATCCATCGTTCTCGGTCTAGGTAATTTCACTTGTACCTCGCCAACAATTGACGCTGGTCTTTGAGATAAAATAAATACGCGATCTGAAAGCAAGATTGCCTCATCTAAGTCATGTGTCACCATAACGATTGTTTGCTTTTCTTGATGCCAAGAGTTTAAAAGCCAGCTATGTACTTCCATTTTTGTAAATGCATCTAATTTACCAAAAGGCTCATCCAGCAGCATAATTGGCTTTTCACATAAATATGTGCGCAGAAAGCTAATTCTTTGACGCATACCACCAGACAATTCATCTGGATAATGGTCTGCATATTCATCTAGTTCGAACTGCTTTAATGCTTCCATTCCTTCTGTCAGCCTTTGTTTTTTCGGCTTTCCTTCAATTTCTAACGGAAGAACGATATTTTGCAAAGCTGATCGCCACGGTAGTAATAAATCTTGTTGTGGCATATAACTAACAACATCTTGCTCTTGTACTTGCTTATCTTTATACATTACGTTCCCGCTTGTTGGTTTTTCAACATTTGCAATCATGTTTAATAATGTGCTTTTCCCGCAACCACTCGGTCCTACAAAGGAAACAAACTCTCCCTCTTGTATAGAGGCACTAATATTCTCTAATACATTCTTTCCGTCGAAAGATTTCACTATATTTTTTATTTGTAATCCGCTCATTTTTCACTTGGAAGGAATTCATTTGTAAAAGCATCTTTTACATCGATTTTCTTTTTAATAACTTTGTTGTCATATAAGAAATTCATGTAATTCGTCCAAATTTCTTCCTTCTGTACTCCCCATGCTTTCGCATCATCTTGATACTTCGTACTTAACCATTTCTGGCTTTCTTGAACTAAATCTTTATTTACATCTGGAACAGCTTTAATTAGAATATCAGCAGCTTCTTTCGGTTCCTTAATTGCAAATTTATAACCTTCTGTTGTTGCACTCATAAACTTTTTCACAAAGTCTTTATCTTGCTTCGTATGTTTTTCACTCGTAATAATAACAGGACTATAGAAATCAAGCGCTGGATCTAAGTCCTTCACCATAATCGTATTTAACTCTTTTCCTTGGCGCTTCGCTTCAATACCATCCCAACCGTAATAAATCCATTCGAAATCTGCATCACGGCCGATTGATTTAAAGAAATCTGTTTGTCCTAAGATGATTTTTTCAACTTTATTAAAATCAGCTTGATGCTTATCCATAATCGTCTTTAATGTCGCTTCTTCCGCTGGTCCTCCCCAGCCACCATAACGTTTACCTTCAAAATCTTTCGGTGACGTCATATTATCTTTCTTAAGCGATGCAAACGCTGAAGTGTTGTGCTGAATAATCGCTCCTACAGATACAACAGGAATTCCTTCCACACGAGCTAATGTTACATTTTCTTGTGCGCTTATTGCGAAGTCTGCTTTTCCTGATGCTATCATTTGCTCTGCTGTTACATTGTCACCTGGTTGAATAATTTCTACATCTAATCCTTGCTTTTTGTAATAATCTTTCGTTTGCGCTACATACAAGCCAGTATGATTCGTATTTGGAAACCAATCTAATACTACTTTTACTTTTTGATCTTTACTTGCACTTTCTTCTTTCTTCGCCGGATTACATCCAGCCACACCTACCGCTACTAAGGCAGCTAACATAACTTTCAAACCTTTTTTCATTTTCTGCCGTCCTTTCTATATATCCATGGTGCTGTTATTCTTGCCATAAACTCTACGATAAAATACAGGCATAATGTCACTATAACGATGATTGCTGCAACACCAAATACTCGGGCAGTCAAAAAGGATTTTGTAGCCCTCGTAAGCATAACGCCTAATCCTTCACTTGCACCGAGCCATTCTCCGATAATTGCCCCCATTACGCTATATGTAACTGCAATTTTTAAACCGGAGAAAAAGTATGGAAGCACTGCTGGAAATTTTACTTTCTGGTAAACTTGCCATTTTGTCGCCTTCATTGTTTGTAACAGCTTCAACATGTTTTTATCTACTGTTTGAAAACCTTCTAAAATACTAAGCGCAATTGGGAAGAAACAAACGAGTATTACGACCATTACTTTCGGCAACATCCCATATCCAAACCAAATAATAAATAGCGGTGCAAGTACAACAATTGGAATTGTTTGCGAAATAACGAGCAATGGATTTATTAAAATACGAAATAAAGGTATAACGTCCATAATAATTGCGATGCTCGTCCCCAATAAAATTGCAAAGAATAGTCCAATTATAACTTCCTGCAGTGTTTGCATCGTATTTGGTAATAGTAAATCTTTCATCCCAATTAATTCTTGAACAATGGCAGAAGGCTTTGGTAAAATCCACGGTTCGATTTTAAATAATGAAACAGATCCTTCCCATATCGCAATGAGAAGGATAAGCCAAATAGTTGTAATAAGTTTAGATTGCTTCTGGTTTTGCATATTCATCACGGTACTTCCAAACCTTTTCATCTATCGTTACACCAGTGCTTGGACGATAATGGATTTTAATAGAAGTAATCACTTCTTCTGCTCCAGCATCGACGCAAGCTTGTTGCGCACGTTTAACGACATCAAGAAGTACATCTAATTCTCCTTCCAAAGTTGTTTCCATTGCCCCTACTTCATAACGAACTCCCGATTGTTGCACAACTTCAATTGCTTTATCGACAACAGAATATACATCTTTCGTTTTCGCTTGTGGTACTACTGAAAATGACATTGTAACTTGTTGTGACATAATAAAATCCCCCTTATAAAATTAAATTTCAAAAATAAGAAAAGGCTTTCCTACTGCGTAGGAAAGCCTTGTATGCAAGTTATTATAGAATAACATATGCTACATCACTTTAAGTAACTCCCTACGCTGGCATTATCCAGATCAGGTTGAGGGTCGATGTTTACTTACATCCTCTCAGCCAATTGGCTCCCCGGTCCTTAATTCGTTTTCATTGTAGCATGATTTATTTTATTGAACAAACAAAAGCATGCATAATCATTTCATTATTTTTGGAAAATATCCAACTTTTTCACCATGAGCTAATAACTGCTGTATAAATTCTTTATTGATTGCTGGTACTATCAATTCTTTTTTCTTAATCCATTCATTCGTTCTACGCGTACCCATTACAATTTCAGATTGCTGCGCTCCATCTCCTGCAACTTGAGAAGCAATTAACTCTGCTATTACTTCATTTTCCTTCGCTAATTCAAGTCCGGTATTTACATATTCTGAAAGTGGAACCATTTTAAGATTGTATCCACACTCTCCAATTAACTGTATAAATTGTTCAAACTCAATTTGATGTGGATGACAAATATGTAACGTCTCTCCTACAATTTGCGAATCTTTTAAATACGATACAATTGATTTACTAGCAAAATCAATTGGTGTGAAATCAACTTTCCACTTCACATTTGGTGCTTTCCCAATTAATAGCATTGTTTTAATAAGACGATAAAATGCGTTTCCTTCAATATTTTGTTGGAACGAACCTGTTTCTGAATGACATGCTAAATTACCTGCACGATAAATATTTCCGCGCAAACCATTTTTCATTGCTTCACGAACAATGTTTTCCGCTTGTAGTTTACTATTTGAATATACATTCTCTAAGTCTACACTGTAATTAAAATCACCAGTTTTCATGTATGTATCCCATTGATCTACCGCTAATTCTAACGGGATACCAATTGTAGAAATAAATTGGAATGTAGCACCTTTCTCCGCTAATGCTAGCATACGGCTAGTTCCTTGGACATTTATATTTTCAAATTGTTTTACATCTCCAAAATGTCTTACATCTGCACCGCAATGAATTATCGTATCCATCTTAGAACTGATGAACATAAATTCTTCTTCGCTCATCCCAAGATACTCTTCCCCCAGATCACCAGCTACGGCCTGTATACGCTGTAACCATTCTTCACATATATCACTAAAGTAGCCTGTTAATGTATCTATAATTCTTTGTTGCACATCTTTGGTTGGTCTTACTAAACAATAAATAGTAGCAGATGTATCTCTCAACAATTCATATAATATGTGTGATCCTAAATAACCAGTAGCTCCTGTTAAAAAGACATTTAAAATCTGGGTTTCTTCCAAAACGTTTGCATACGTAATAGTATCTGGTTCGTGAATCACTTTATATTCACGAAATACTTCTTCTTTCTCTACTTTTACTTCTCGCTCAATTCGAGCTAATCCATATATCGTTCTTTCTTTAAAGAAATCTTGAATTGTTAAATGTGAAAAATCTTCTTTTAACAACGTTAAGACTCGTAATACTTTTAATGAATGTCCACCAATTGTAAAGAAATCATCATGCACTCCAACTTTTGAAATTCCTAATACTTCCGCCCAAGCGCGCGCTATTTGTTTCTCTGCTTTATTAGAAGGTGCAACATATTCTTGTAGACGAACCGGTTCATACTTTTCTTCTAACTGAGCTAACTTCTTAACATCAATCTTTTTATTAGGTGTAAGTGGTAATTCATTAATATAAATTAGTTTAGATGGCACCATATAATCTGGTAATTGCTCTTGTAACTGATAAACTAATTCTGGTATTTCTTTTTTATTTAAAGTTGTATAGAACGCGATTAAATATTGGCTACCTTCCTTACTCTTCTTAGCAAAAACAGCATTTTCTTTTATATTATGATTTTGAGAAATTTTACTTTGGATTTCTCCTAGTTCAATACGATGTCCTCTAATCTTTACTTGATCATCTTTCCGATGTAAAAATTCTATATTTCCATCCTCTAATAACTTAACAATATCACCTGTTTTATATATATTAACTATAGGATTAAAGGGGTTCTGAATAAAAGCTTCAATTGTTTTATTAGGCTTATTAAAATACCCTTTTGCTAATCCTACTGAATCAATATATAATTCACCAGGTACACCAATTGGACAAAGATTCATATTCTCATCCAAAATCATAACTTGATAATTAGCACATGGTTTACCAATGGGAATACTCGCAACATCCTCATTTAACTGACTAGGTATTTTATAGGTTGTCGTCACTACAGTACATTCTGTCGGTCCGTATACATTATGAATTTCAACATTTGTACCTATTCTTTCTCTCCACAATTTAATAACCTCTACAGGCAACATTTCACCGCCAATCGCAATTCTTTTTAGGGAAGCTAGCTTATATATATCTTCTTCTGCTAAATAAGTTGCTACTTGTCGAACAAAAATTGTTGCTAATGCCAAGATCGAAGTTGCTTTCACTTTATAGATTGCATTTGCAAATGCTTCTACAGACAATCGCTCTTCCTCTAATAATACATACAAGTTTCCTCCGCAGAATAAAGAAGCAAATGACTCCCATACAGAAGCATCGAAACTAAAAGAAGGAAATTGGGCAAATACATCCTCTTCTGTCAATTCATATTGCTTTTGCATCCAAGTGTACAGATTAACAACGCCTCTATGTGCTAACATCGTTCCCTTTGGATTCCCTGTTGAACCAGATGTATAAATCATATAAGCTACATCATCACAATGAATAGACAACTTTACATCTATATCTTCACAAGTTTCACTATCATACATTGAAACTGTTTGAACCCCATCACATGTTATAGGCGTCTCTTTCATCAATATAACTTTCGCTTGGCTATCTTGAATAATGTACTGTATTCTACTTTCCGGATAATCTGGATCAATCGGAACATACGCTGCACCAGCTTTTAATATAGCTACCATACTTACTACTGTGTCTATGCTACGTTTCATAAATATTCCAACATAGTCTCCTAATTGGACGCCATTTTTAATTAACATATGAGCTATTTGATTACTTTTTTTATTTAGCTCCTCATAAGTTAAAGTACCTTCCCTTGAAGATAAAGCTATACGATTTGGAAATTGAGTAACAGTATTATAGAACATATCGACGATACTTTTCTCAGGATATACTGCTGTCGTATCATTCACTTGACTATAAAGTGCCATCTCGGCCTCTGTAATAATATTAAAATTCTTTATATAATTATTCTTATTTTGTGATGTACCAATTAAAACACCTTGTATTTGTTGTGCATAACGAGTAATCGTTGTTTCCTTCCAATTAACACTATTAAATATTATTTCTACACTTTGCATATTTTTACTAAATACAAATTGTAATGTATTCGTGTCTTGTAGCTCATAATATGTTTCACCAATAATAATAGGTGACATTTCATATAATGTATTACCGTTTTGAAACTCTTCTATTTCTTCCTCATTCATTTCTTTAATTTGTTCCAGTTGCTCTTCAATCTGTAAATTCAAACTTTCATAGGAGAGAAAATTAGAAACTTCAATAGTAATCGGAAATAAACTTCCTCTTACATGATAAAGCACGACAATATGTTTTTCTTTAGAAATATGATATAACCACGTTGCAGTCGCTCCTATTAAATCTACAATGTGAGTCAAATTTGGAAATAGTTCAGTTTTCCTTTTTATCCTAAGTTCCGTTCCTTGCACATCTTTAGGTATTTTAATACTTCCTTCTACTTTCCCTAAAAATTCTTTTACCATCTCATTATAAGAAATTGCTAATTTCATATTTATGTAAATTCCTCTCTTAAATATAATAAAGGTGTGAAAATTCACACCTTTTTCATCCCTTATTAACGGGCAGATTCGTTCAATTCATAATCAGTAGCGGAGATATCCCCTTTGATTAGAATTGAACTTTCTCCTTATTCGCTTTTAAACTCACCAATAAGCTCTTGTAATTCCTGAGAAAGCCAACTTAAAGAAGTCGCTAATTCTGCAATATCTTGTACTGATATTTCTTGCTCTTTCATGCTTTCTTCAACATTACTACTGCTGTTGGCATAAGTGTTTGCAATATGTGATAATTCATTTACGACTTGAACGATATTCTGGCTATTTTGTAAAATGTCACTCGAATTACCCGAAACAGCTTTTACTTGATCTGTAACAGATTGCGCTGATTTGGAGATTTTTTCAAAGAAATTCCCACTACTTTGAACAAGCGAAATTCCAGTTTCTACTTCTTTTGAACCTTTTTGCATGGAAACTACAGCATCTTCTGTCTCAGCTTGTGTTTCACCAATTAATTTCGCTATATCTTTAGCAGACGCTTCCGTCTGTTCTGCTAATTTTCGTACTTCATCAGCAACAACTGCAAACCCTCTTCCAGCTGCTCCAGCACGTGAAGCCTCAATAGAAGCATTTAAAGCTAATAAATTTGTTTGATTTGAAATACCTGTAATTACAGTTACGATATCACTAATTTCTTTTGACCTTGTTTCTAACGAATAAATGATGGAAGACAAATCTTGTACTGCATTTTGGATTAAACTCATTTGATTAATAATTTGTCCAATCACTTCATTACCTTCAATTGAATGTTGTTCCATACCTTCAGAAGCAACCGCAACTTGTTTCGCAGCCCCAGTTATCTCTTCTACCTTATCTTCCATTCCATGTACAATCCCTAAACATTGTTGTACTGAAGTTTTTTGAGACTGTGCCCCTACTCTTAAACCTTCAATAGAACTTGCAATCTCTTGAACTGCCATGCTGTTTTCCTCTGTACTCGCCGACAATTCTTGTGAAGAAGAAGAAACTTGCTCAGCAGTTTGCCTTACTTTATCTATAATCCCTTTAAACTTTTCAATCGTGTTATTGAAATAAACATTAATAATTCCAATATCATCTGGTCTTTCTTTTAATTTAATACTCAAGTCACCTTCACCAATTTTACGTAACCCTTCTCGTAAATCTTTTAATGGAGCTAGCGAGTGACGCACGATAAAGAATTGAGTAATAGTCGCAATTGCTAATGAAATAATGATAAAGAGTAAACCCTGTATCATAAACTTCTCTTTTGTAATAGGAACAATGGAAGCATCTAAGTCAGCGGCAACAATTGCAATAATATTGTTTTCTCCATCTGTAATTGGTTCTAATATTGTCACCCACGAACCTATTTCATCTTCATATACTTCTGTCATTTGAGCCTTTTTCGTATCAATCACTTTATCGTATGCCTTCATCCAATGAGCGGGTTGTTCATAATAATCTCCCGGCTTTATAGGAAACGCATTTGTTAACTCTGTAGTCAAACCAACGAGTTGTAATTCTCGCTTTTCATTCGGCTTTGCTCCTGTAACATACGTTTGTCCAATGCTTTTCAATTCTTTTGATACTTCATCTAATTTCTCTGTTAACTTTTCTTTTTTCACTTTTTCGGCTGTAGGATCTTTCGCCATGTCTCTAACTAATTCTACATCCAGTTTTTTCAATACTATTTCTCCTGTTTCAATAGACTGCCTTTCAAATAAAGACATCATACTATTTTGAAACATATTGAAACTTAATGCACCCATACTTCCAACAAGTGTCAAAATAACTAATACGGTTAATAAGACGTTCTTTTGAAGGAACGATAACTTATGCCAATATTTTTTCATTAATATCCACCTTCCTTAATCAACACAAACAAAAAAACAAAATATATGGATATTTTGTTTGAAAATGTTTCTCAATATGTTCGAGAATAAAAAAAAGCCAATGTAAAAGCATTGGCCAAGACCAACCCTATCCGTCCGGTAACTGGCTAGCGTAGCCTTTCGACCTTAGCTCCTGTAGTTTTGCGTCCTCATGTTTCCATCAGTTTGCCTTTCTCGCTGAACGAGTTGAACGATATGGGAGTTCTATGAGAATTAATTTATTCTCTTTCAAAGATTACAACATATAAATCAAAATGTCTACTTATTTAGAGATATAAATACAAATTTTTAATGCATTGCTTTTTCGAAATAATTTCAAAAAGTACGTGAATGTTACTTTTTTTGTGTTATATAATAAAAAATGTATAAATAACAAGGATTTCTTCGGGTATTTATTTAATTTTCATTCAAATTAAACTATTCGAATATATCTTAACTAATGAATTTCGGAGGTAGTTTATCATGTTTTGGCTACAATTTCTTACCTTGTTACTCTGTATTTTTATTGGTGCACGCCTAGGCGGAGTTGGTTTAGGAGTAATGGGTGGAGTTGGTATGGCAATACTCGTTTTTGTCTTCCACCTACAACCAACCGCGCCTCCTATCGATGTAATGCTTATGATTTTGGCAGTAATTACAGCTGCTGGTGCTTTGCAAGCTGCTGGAGGAATGGACTATCTTGTTCATCTAGCTGAAAAGGCATTACGAAAAAATCCAAAGCGTATTACTTTTTTTGCTCCAATTGTTACTTATTTATTCACACTATGTGCAGGTACTGGTCACGTTGCCTATTCTGTACTTCCTGTTATTGCAGAAGTCTCTCGTGAATCAGGGATTAGACCGGAACGCCCAATGTCGATTGCCGTAATCGCTTCTCAACAAGCAATTACAGCTAGTCCAATTTCAGCTGCCACAGTTGCTCTTTTAGCAATGTTAGCTGACTATAAAATCACTTTATTAGATATTTTAAAAGTGAGTATTCCTTCCACTTTCATTGCTTGTATGTTAGCAGCATTCGTTGCTAGTAAGATGGGAAAAGAATTAAATGAAGACCCTGAATACTTAAAACGATTAAAAGAAGGAATGATTCCTAAGCTTGAAGAGAAAAAAGAATTTGTAGGTGTAAAGGGCGCAAAATTATCAGTTATCCTTTTCCTTGTAGGAACCTTCCTTGTTGTACTTCTTGGTTCATTTGAAGCACTTCGTCCAGGATGGATAGTTGATGGGAAGTTAGCCCGTCTTTCCATGCCGAATACAATTGAGATGGTTATGTTAACTATCGCGGCTCTTATTATTATTTTCTGTAAACCAAATGTAGAAAGCATTGTGTCTGGTAACGTCTTTAAAGCGGGGGCAACAGCAGTTGTTGCTATTTTCGGTATCGCTTGGATGGGAGATACTTTCTTTAATGGAAACTTAAATATGATTCAAGGATCCATTCAGCATTTAGTAACAAGTGCACCTTGGCTATTTGCCATCGCACTATTCATTCTATCTATTTTACTGTACAGCCAAGCAGCAACTGTTCGTGCCTTAATGCCACTTGGACTATCTCTTGGCATTCCACCGGCGCTACTGATTGCTATGTTCCCTGCAGTAAATGGATATTTCTTCATTCCAAACTATGGAACAATCGTTGCTGCTATTAACTTTGACCGTACTGGTACAACAGGTATCGGTAAATACGTATTAAATCATAGTTTTATGATTCCTGGCCTAATTGCAACATTTACTTCTATCGGAATTGGAATGCTCTTAATTTCAATTATGTTTTAAAGAAAAAGCACAAACCTTTATTTAAAAAGGTTTGTGCTTTTTTAATCAAACGTTTGTTTAAATTTTTTGGGCAGTCTACTTCTCGATGTATCACTTAAAATACTACATGTCCTTTTCTACAAACTTCGCTTTACTTCTTCAGCTAATTTTCTCGTACTTTCATACGTAGATTCAGCTAAACTAATTGCTGAAATAACTGAAACACCGTCCGCACCCGCTTCTATAACTGCCACTGTATTTTCAATTGTAATCCCACCAATACCAACGATTGGCACTGTAATTCCTTGTTCTCTAAAATAAGCTAATCCTTTCGTTCCTTGAACCGCTTTCGTATCTTTTTTCGTACTCGTTGGGAAAATAGGTCCAACGCCTAAATAATCTGCTCCGTTTTCGATTGCAAAGCGTGCTTCTTCAATTGTATGAGCAGATACACCGATAATTTTATCTCCCATTTTTTCACGAACAGATGTAATTCCTTCATCATCTTGTCCTACATGAACACCATCTGCATCTAATTCAATGGCTAATTCTACATCATCATTTACAATGAAAGGAACACTATATTCCTTACAAAGCGTCTGCAATTCTTTTGCAAAGCGCACTCTATCTCCTCCGATTAAAGAACCTTCCCCCTTCTCGCGAAACTGAAAAAGTGTCACTCCACCATCTAATGCTTCTTTCAATACAGCTAAAGGATCCCTCGTGCAGTTATTACTTCCCATAATAAAATACACTTGTAATAACTTAGACATCTTCTTTGTTTCAATGCGCATCATGTGTTTCATCCCCCTTACTCTAACTCCTCAATCTTTCCATACTTCTCAATATCACCAGCAGTAGTATTCGCTAACTGATTTAAAAATTCAATTTGGAAACTACCAGGTCCCTTTTCCACGGTCTTAGCAGCTGCCAGTTCCGAAGCTACACCATAAAACGTTAATGCTGCTACTGCTGCTTTTACATAATCTTTTTCCACTGCTACAAATGCTCCTATTACAGAAGTTAGTAAACAACCTGTTCCCGTAACTTTCGTTAAAATAGGGTGACCGTTTCGAATAACAATAGTTCTCTCTCCATCTGTAACAACATCTTCTTTTCCAGTAATGACCGCAACTGTATTTAGTTCGTCTGCTGTCTGCCTTGCAATACTTACAACATTGCCATTTCCAGTACCAGCGTCTACCCCTTTAATTTCCCATTTCTCATTAATAACATTTGCTATTTCAGCTGCATTTCCGCGGATAATTGCTAAATCGATTTCAGCCGGAATATGTCTCGCAACTTCTGTTCGATACGAAGTTGCTCCTGCACCAACTGGATCAAATAGTACTGGCACATTGTTCGTATTTGCTGATTTACCCGCGAGTAGCATCGCTTCTACTTCTTCAGGACGAAGTGTCCCCATATTTAATACTAACGCTCCAGCAATGCTAGCCATTTCTGCTACTTCTTCTTTTGCATACGCCATTACAGGCGATGCCCCAAGTGCCAACAAACCGTTAGCAGTAAAATTTGTTACAACAACATTTGTAATATTATGAACGAGCGGATTAGATTCTCTCACCAAATCCACTACTTTACTAATTTCTTTCATATTCATCCTTTTCATCTCCTAACTATAATGATGGGAGATACACAAAAAGACACTTTGCGCGTACGCAAAGTGCCTGAATATGTGCTTTTACACTCTCCCTACGCTGGCATTATCCAACAGGTTCAAATGGTCAATGACGGACTAGTAGCCATACTCTCAGTTTGTATCCACAAACTCCCATGTGTTTCTTATTCATCTACTTCAAAGTCTACTCTTATTCTAGTAAAATAACAAGTTCTTTACTTTTTCTATTTAATATAGAAGCAACTGATAAAGTGAAACTTTAATTAGTTGGGATTTTGTTCCCTCCATTAAAAACAGCTCAAATATGGAGCGAAACTGAATCTCAAGAAGATGTATGCTATATTTAACTTATGGAAATTTGAAAGGATGTTTTTAATATGTCAAAAAGCGTTGTAATCGCTGAAAAACCTTCCGTTGCACGAGATATTGCTCGTGTACTGAAGTGTGATAAAAAAGGAAACGGCTATCTTGAGGGTAATAAATATATTGTAACTTGGGCTTTAGGTCATCTCGTTACATTAGCAGATCCAGAAAGTTATGATGTGAAATATAAAAAGTGGAATTTAGAAGATTTACCGATGCTACCTGAGCGTTTGAAATTAACGGTTATTAAACAAACTGGTAAACAATTTAATGCTGTAAAAAGTCAGCTACTTAGAAAAGATGTAAATGAAATTATTGTAGCAACAGACGCTGGACGTGAAGGGGAATTAGTCGCACGCTGGATTATCGATAAAGTTAAGCTAAATAAACCAATCAAACGTTTATGGATTTCTTCTGTAACCGATAAAGCAATTAAAGATGGTTTTGCAAATTTAAAACCAGGTAAAGCCTATGACAATTTATACGCTTCAGCAGTTGCACGTTCAGAAGCTGACTGGTATATCGGTCTTAATGCAACTCGCGCTTTAACAACTCGCTTTAATGCCCAGTTAAATTGCGGCCGTGTGCAAACTCCTACTGTTGCTATGATCGCTAGTCGTGAGGATGAAATAAAGAACTTCAAAGCACAAACTTACTACGGCATCGAAGCTCAAACAATGGAGAAACTCAAACTTACTTGGCAAGATACAAATGGCAATAGCCGTAGTTTTAATAAAGAAAAAATTGATGGTATTGTAAACAGTTTAGATAAACAAAATGCTACCGTTGTGGAAATTGATAAGAAACAGAAGAAGTCATTCTCTCCTGGTCTTTATGATTTAACTGAATTGCAACGTGATGCAAATAAAAAGTTCGGTTACTCTGCTAAAGAAACATTAAATATTATGCAGAAATTGTATGAACAGCATAAAGTGCTAACGTACCCTCGTACAGATTCACGCTACATTTCATCTGATATCGTTGGAACACTTCCAGAACGTCTAAAAGCATGTGGTGTTGGAGAATACCGTCCCTTCGCACATAAAGTATTACAAAAGCCTATCAAACCTAACAAATCATTTGTTGATGATAGTAAAGTAAGCGATCATCATGCGATTATTCCAACAGAAGGATACGTTAACTTCTCAGCATTCACAGATAAAGAACGCAAAATTTATGATTTAGTTGTAAAACGTTTCTTAGCTGTTTTATTCCCAGCATTCGAATACGAGCAACTAACATTACGTACCAAAGTTGGTAGTGAAACGTTCATTGCACGCGGAAAAACGATTTTACATGCTGGTTGGAAGGAAGTATACGAAAATCGATTTGAAGACGATGATGTAACTGATGACGTAAAAGAGCAGCTTCTGCCTCACATTGAAAAGGGCGATACATTAACTGTAAAGTTACTTATGCAAACATCAGGCCAAACGAAAGCACCTGCACGCTTTAATGAAGCAACTTTACTTTCAGCAATGGAGAATCCTACAAAATATATGGATACGCAAAATAAACAACTCGCTGATACATTAAAATCGACTGGTGGATTAGGTACTGTAGCAACGCGTGCTGATATTATCGACAAGCTATTCAATTCGTTCTTAATTGAAAAACGTGGCAAAGATATTCATATTACTTCAAAAGGCCGTCAGTTACTTGATTTAGCACCAGAAGAGTTAAAATCCCCTACACTAACTGGTGAATGGGAACAAAAACTTGAGGCTATCGCAAAAGGTAAGCTGAAAAAAGAAGTATTCATTTCTGAAATGAAGAACTATACGAAAGAAATTGTTTCTGAAATTAAATCGAGTGATAAAAAATATAAACATGACAACATTTCAACGAAGTCTTGTCCAGACTGCGGTAAACCAATGCTAGAAGTAAACGGCAAAAAGGGAAAAATGCTCGTATGCCAAGATCGTGAATGTGGTCATCGTAAAAATGTATCTCGTACAACAAATGCTCGCTGTCCACAATGTAAGAAGAAACTAGAATTACGTGGTGAAGGTGCAGGCCAAATTTTCGCATGTAAATGTGGCTATCGTGAGAAATTATCAACATTCCAAGAGCGACGTAAAAAAGAATCTGGAAACAAAGCCGATAAACGCGACGTTCAAAAATATATGAAACAACAGAAAAAAGAAGAAGAACCATTAAATAACCCATTCGCAGAAGCATTAAAAAAATTAAAATTTGATTAAACAAAAAGGTTCCTACCTCTATCGGTAGGAACCTTTTATTTTAGTGAATGATTTTACTTCCTTTTGCATTCTCAACAAATTTTTCACTTGATTTGTTAATTGGTGTTTTCAGTAATAACGCAGCAACAATCATAACTACTACGAAAGCACTTAACACAAGTAAATCTCGCGTTACGATATCCCAAAGCATTCCGCCAACTGTTTCACGAATTGCGCTAATTGCGTATGTGAATGGTAAGAACGGATAAATCGCTTGGAAGAACGCTGGTGTCATTTGGATTGGGAATGTTCCGCCCGATCCTGCTACTTGTAGTACAAGTAAAATGATCGCCATCGATTTCCCAACGTTTCCGAAAATAGAAACGAGTGAGTATACAATACAAACGAAGACTCCACCAATAAATAAACTAAATAACACAAACCAGAACTTATCGACTACGTACGTACCGAGTAAGAATATATCTCCCATCGATACGATAAACGCTTGTGAAAGACCTATCGTTAAGAATGTTAATAAACGTCCGAAGTAAATTTCATGGCTCTTATAATTCGCGCCCTCTTCGTGTACTTCTACCGTTAATAATGAAACCATTAATAATGCGCCTACCCATAATGCAAGCACTGTATAGAATGGTGACATCGCTGAACCGTAGTTCGGCATCGCAAATAATTTATTCTCTTTTAAATTGACTGGATTCGCAAAGTAATCACTTTGCTTTTCAACATCGTTTTTCAATAAGCGTATGATGTCTTTTATATCTTCTTCAGATTCAAAATCACGAATTTTATTTGCTAAGTCTTTAATCTTTTTCTCAGTCTCCGGCATTTCAGCTTTAATGTCTACTAATTTCTTTCTACCGTCTACTAAGCCTTTTGATGAATCTTCTAGTAATTTTTTAACATCTGGAAGCTTTTTGTCTGCATCATTTAAAATTTGAGTTGTATTTTTCGACATCTCTTTTGTACGAGCAATTGCTGTATTGAAATTAGGTACAATTTCTGAATCATACGTCGATAATACATCTGTTAATTGAGCTGATCCGCCCTTCGCAGCGTTGTTAATACTTTCAATTACATCTTTTGTAGGTTTCTGGCCATTGTTCAGAAGTGTAATTCCCTTATTCGTTGCCTCTACACCTTTTTGTAAGCTGCTTTTCGCTTTGTTTAATTTTGCGATTCCATTATTAAGGTTTTTATCACTATTTACATCCGCTAAAACCTTATTTGTACTTTCTAGAACTGGAATCATATCATCAATTAAACCGATTCCAGATTGGAATTGACCATTTAAGCTATTTAAAGCTACTTTCGTTGAATCTAAACCGTTAATACCTCTATTTTGTACATCTTCTTTTGCTTTCTGTAAATCTGCTTTTGCACCTTCAAGGCTATTTTTTGCTTTATCATAATCTGCTTTTGCATTATCATATATTTGATTCGCATCAGCTTTAGCTTGATCTACCGCGCTAACTGCCTTTTTATAATCAGCTACAAACGTTTCATTGTAATCTTTTTCAGCTCGATCGATTAAAGCATTTGTTTCATTTAATTTCTGATTAATTCCATCACGCACATCTTGTTTAACTTCCTGACCTGTGCTAATTAAATCGTTTAAACGTTTAAAACGATTATTTAAATCTTGTTGTCCATTCTTAATATCCGTTAAATGCTCTTTTCTTGTTTTAAAGAAATTTTGTCCAAACTCAGTTTGAGCCCCTTGCTCTAAACGAGCCATAACATCAATTACATAAGAAAGATTGTCAATATGCGTTTGAAGATTATTAGATATAGTCGAAATATTTTTCTTAGCTATCTCTGGATCAACGCTTCCATTTTGCAATCCATCCATAACACTTTGTGCATAAGCTGTTCCTGCACGTGATGAGCTTAGAACATTATTTACTGTTTGATTAATATTTTGTGCTATCCCTTTATACCCATCACTATTCAACTTAGAAAGATCCGGTCTCGCTGGGAATTCAGGTAATCCATTCATTCCAGACAAGTCAGGAATATTTAGTTCTACACCTGGATTCATTAAAAAGTCAGTAAATGCAGCTGCACTATCCATAACGCCTTTTGCTGCTACTAAATCATTTCTGATCGTTCCTGGAGCGTTTTTTAATGTTTGATCTTGTCTTGCAAAGAACTTATCTAAATTCGCCAACGCTTCCTGCCCATCATTTATTACACTCTCTACAACAGGTAAATCTTTCTGCGCTACTTTTACAACATCTTCTGCTCGAGTTGCATCATCTAATGCCTTATCCATGAGTGTATTCATTTCTGGGAACTGCGCTTCTAACTTAAATACAAGATCTTTTACTTTTTCGATACTTGGTAAGTTTGTTTCTAAATCGATTCCAAGATCATTGAAAATTTTAAAAATCTCACCGTTTGCTGTTTTTACAAAGTTTTTACTAATTTCTTCTGTAATACCTGATGCACCTTTTGCTGTAATCTTCGGTGCAATCGCGTTTACTTTTTCATTCACATAGTAATCCAGTTCTGGTTTTTTAGGATTTTCATCCAGAACAGTTGCAATTTTTTCAGAGAAGTCTTTTGGAATCGTAATACTTGCATAATAATCCCCACGCTCAACTCCGTAAATCGCTTGTTTTTCATCTACAAATTTCCAGCCAAGATTTTTGTTTTTCTTAAGGGAGTCTACAATCTCTTTCCCGATATTAATATCTTTCCCTCTTAAATTAGAACCTGCATCTTGGTTAGAAACTGCAATGGGAACCTCTTTTGTATTTCCATACGGATCCCAAGAAGCTTTAATGTTAAACCATGCATATAACGATGGTAAAATCATTAATCCTAAAACAATAACAATTGCAGCCCAATGTTTGGCTACATTCCGTAAATCTGTCTTATAAATACGCCAAATCTGTTTCATAGAAGTTATCACCTAATTATATATTTTTCCTTCTTTAGAAAATGATACATGCATTTTGCAATTATATCACTTTCTACATCGTGTATTAACCAAAAACGTACTATTTTTTCCCATTAACTTTCACTTACTTTATTATATAACGAAGTGAGTCAAAGTATGAATACAAAATGACCAAATCGGTTTTACATTCAATAATAACAAATATATATGAAATGTCATAAAAAATACAAGTATTTTCTCTTGGAAATACTTGTATTCCTAAAAAAATCCTCACAGCTTTTATTCTCTGTGAGGATTTCTTCTATTATATATCCAATTGAACCTCTACACCGAAATGATCTGAAATTACATTTCTGTTTGTACCATTAAAAATAACTTTTGAAGAATGAACTTTTTTACTTTGGTTACACAATATTAGATCGATTCGCAAATTATGTTTATTTTCATCCCAACCAGCAATCTCACCTTGGACAGTCGTTCCTTCATCCTTCTCTATTGCTAATTCATATGTGTCATACAACCCTTTTTGCATCATATACTCATAACCTTCGCCTTCCAACCGAGCATTGTTATTAAAATCCCCCATTAAGAAGGCGAGCTTATTGCTATCTACACGCTCCATCAAACGATCGACTTGACCTTTGAATGACTCTTCTTCATCATTCCACCAACCGAGATGGCAAGAGTAAAACGTTATATCCTTACCATTATAAGCAATTGTTGTACTTACAATTTTACGCGTTTTCCAATACGTTGTATCCTTGTTTTCTGAAATAAAGAACGTATCTTCTTTTATAATATTATGCTTCGTTATAATCGCTAATCCTTCTTCGTACACGTCATAACCAATATGAGAGAAATCCCAAGTAATATTGTAATCTTTTACATGTAGCGCTTTTAACTCTTCTAATAGTAAAAGTCCAAAATTATCTTTTTTCTTGTTACCGCATACATTTTCAGCTTGTATGGACTGACTTACTTCTTGCAATGCGATGACATCGTACTCTTCTTCTTGAATTACTTTAGCAAGGTATCGTATCTTTTCTATTTGATTCTCTTCTTGCCAAGAATGACAGTTTAAAGTTAGCAATTTCATATTATTACGCACCTAACATATCTTGAATGTCTGACTTTAATACGTCAGCTTTCGGACCATATACCGCTTGTACACCTTTATCTTTTACAATAAGCCCTAAAGCACCATTTTGTTTCCACTGTGCTTCTGGTGCAACAACATCTAAATCTTTTACTGTTACACGTAAGCGTGTCATACAAGCATCTACGTCAGCAATATTTTCTTTTCCACCTAATAAATCGATAACTTTTGTTGCTAATGAACCGTCTTGTACATTTCCTGTCCCTTCTGATGCCTCATCTTCATTATCAATATAGTTACCTGCACGCCCTGGTGTTGGTAAATTGAATTTTTTAATTAAGAAATTAAATAGTGTAAAGTTAAGACCGAAGAACACTAATGAAACAATAACAAAGTTGATTAAGTCTCTTGTTAAACCTGCGTTAACCATCATTGGTGTACGAGTAATTAACTCAATAAATCCAAATGCATGAACACGTAAGTTAATTAAATCAGCTAGTGCGAATGCAAGTCCTGTTGTAATAGCATATACAACATATAATACTGGAGCAATAAACATGAACATGAATTCAATTGGTTCTGTTACACCTGTTAAGAATACTGCTAATGCTGCTGATAAAAACATTGGTTTATATTTTGCACGCTTTTCTTTATCAACGTTACGGAACATCGCAAATGCAATCCCCATTAACGCTGCTGTTGAGCCGATAACTTGTCCAGCTTTGAAACGAGCTGGTACAACGTTATTTAATAAATCGTTATATGCCTTCGTATCTCCATTTGCTAATAAATTATTTAAATCTGTAATCCATGCAAGCCATAATGGATCTTGTCCTGCTACAACTTGTCCAACTTTTGAACCAGTTAGCATCGTATATGTTCCGCCTAGCTCTGTATAGTTCATCGGAATCGTTAACATATGGTGTAAACCAAATGGTAATAATAAACGCTCTAACGTTCCATATACAAACGGTGCAACAACTGGTGCACTATCTTTTGAAGCTGCAATCCAGCGACCAAATTCATTTAACCCACTTTGGATGAATGGCCATAGAAATGATAATACAATCGCAGTAACTGTAGACCAAAGAATTACAACGAATGGTACAAATCGTTTTCCATTAAAGAATGCTAATGCCTGTGGCAATTTATTATAGTTATAATATTTGTTATATAGATTAGCTCCTAAGAAACCTGTGATAATCCCCACGAAAACTCCCATGTTTAATGCTGGTGCACCAAGTACAGAAGTAAAGTAATCTTTTACAAGTAAATCTCCTGCTATTACTGAAGAAACTGTCGCTTTTGAATCCGCTAACATTTGAGCGTTTACGCCAAATATAGCTCCTGTAATTCGGTTTGTTAAGACGAATGCTAATAGCGCTGCAAATGCACCACCTGCACGATCCTTCGCCCAAGATCCCCCAATTGCTACTGCGAATAAGATGTGTAGATTTGTAATGATTGCCCAACCGATGTCTTCCATTACGCGAGCGATTGTATGAACTGCGTTAACATCCCCCGCAGACATACCAATTAACTTACCGATGGAAATCATTAAACCAGCTGCTGGCATTACGGCTACAACAACTAATAACGCTTTCCCGAACTTTTGCCAAAAATCAAAAGACGTAATTTTCATCTGTTCTTCCTCCCCTTTATTTATAACAACATAATGATTTAAATTATAATTTCTGTTCCCTTTATGAAAACGATTCCTTATGTTACTTTATTTTTATCTTTACGCAACCGTTTTCATAAATCTATTTTAATAAAAGCGTTTTCACTTTGCAATAGAAATTTATTTTTTTTCATAAAAAAAGATGCTCAAAGAGCATCCTTTTTTATTATGAAATGCGATAAACCCTTGTTTCATAAGGTTTTAAAGCAATTGTTGTTACCTCTTCATGTTCCGCAACTTCATAGTTATTTAAAAGCAAACGTTTGCGTTCTAATGCAAATGAATCCTCATTATACACAGCTTCCTCTTTTGAGATATTACTAATTACAATGACTTTTTCATCCTGTAACGTACGTGTATATGCATAAATTTGTGGATCGTCTTCTAAAAGTAAATCGTACGTACCATAGTTCAGTACATCGTGCTCTTTTTTCAGGGCAATCATTTTCTTATAGAAATTGAAAATAGACTTTTCTTCATTTTTTTGCTTTTCAACATTAATTTCTTTGTAATTTGGATTCATGCTAAACCAAGGTGTACTTGTTGTGAAACCAGCATTCATCTCATCATTCCACTGCATAGGTGTACGTGAATTATCGCGGCAAGAAGCCCATATAATCTCCATCATATCTTGATGTGGTACGCCCTCTGCAATTTTCTCGCGATATAAATTTTTAATTGCTACATCATCGTAATCTTCAATATTTGGTAACTGAACATTTGTCATACCAATTTCTTGTCCTTGATAAATAAACGGTGTACCGTGCATAAAGAAATACATCGCTCCTAGAGCTGTTGCACTTTCACGCCAATATTGTTTGTCATCTCCCCATGTTGAAACGATACGTGGTTTATCGTGATTCTCAATATATAAAGCGTTCCATCCTTTATTTTCTAATCCTTTTTGCCATTTCGTTAATACTTTTTTCAATCCTACAACATCAAGGTCTTTCTTCTTCTCTGCATCCCATAAACTTAAATGTTCAAACTGGAATACCATATTGAACTTACCTTGCTCTTCTCCAACCCAAAGCTCAGCATCTTCAATCTTAACGCCATTTGCTTCACCAACAGTCATAATATCGTACTTAGAGAATGTATTTTCTTTTAGCTCTTCTAATAAAGGTTGAATACCTTTCACATTCATATGTTTATCAAAAGATGGCACATATTTTAACTCTTTTGGATTTGGCATATCCTTAAGGCCTTCTTCTTTTTTTATATGACTGATCGCATCAACGCGGAAACCATCAATACCTTTATCAAGCCACCAATTAACCGTATCATATAGTACTTCACGAACTTCTTTATTCTCCCAGTTCAAATCTGGTTGTTTACGTGAGAATAGATGTAAATAATATTGTTCTGTTTCTTCATCATATTCCCATGCCGAACCATTAAAAATACTTTCCCAGTTGTTTGGCTCCGCACCATCTTTACCATCATGCCAAATATACCAATCACGCTTCGGATTATCTTTAGATGAACGTGATTCAATAAACCATGGATGTTCATCACTCGTATGATTAATAACTAAATCAATAATAAGCTTCATATCACGCTTATGAACTTCATCTAGTAAAGCATCAAAGTCTGCCATTGTACCAAACTCATCCATAATATCTTGATAATCACTAATATCATAACCATTATCATCATTAGGCGACTTATACATTGGACAAATCCAAATTACATCTATACCTAAGTCTTTTAAATAATCCAGTTTTGCAATAATACCTTGTAAATCTCCAATACCATCACCATTTGAATCCATAAAGCTTCGTGGATAAATTTGATAAGCAACTGCTTCTTTCCACCATGTCTTATTCATAGTCCTTCTCTCCTTTTGCATCCCATCAGAATTTTATGCAAACGTTTTCGTAACACTATCATAACAAAATATGAACAGTTTGCAACTGTTTTCATTGAACTCTATGTAGATTCTTTATTCTTATGCTTTATTTATTTCTCACAAAGGTAAATCTCATTCTCCACCTCTCCTTGTCCACGCGTATTACAGACATTTTTCATATATTAATAAAAAGCTCTGATTATTTTGGAAAGGAGTAAGAAATTGAAGCAAACAAAATTAACAGGTCGTATCGTTGTTCCCACAGATCCTGACTACGACGTAGCCCGAATGAATTTAAATTTAAGTATTCCAAAACTCCCTTGTATTATTGTTTTTTGTCAAAATAACAAGGATGTATGTAACGCCTTAAAATGGGCACGTGAACGTCATATACCATTTCGGTTAAGAAGTGGACGTCATAGCTATGAAAATTTCTCTCTTTTAAATAGAGGACTTATTATTGATGTGAGTGAAATGCATCGCATTACTGTTAATACAGAGAAATTAACAGCAACAATTGAGGCTGGTGCAAATCTTGGCACTGTTTATAAAGAACTTTGGAATTACGGTGTTACAATTCCTGCTGGTACAAGTGCAAGCGTTGGAATTGTTGGATTAGCACTTGGCGGTGGTATTGGTATGCTTTCACGCTTATTTGGATTAACATGTGATCAATTAATGGAAGTGGAAATGGTACAAGCGTGTGGAAAATTTGGTGCAAAACTCATTCGTGCAAATGAACAAGAAAACTCTAACCTTTTTTGGGCATGCCGTGGTGGCGGTGGTGGAAACTTCGGAATTATCACTTCCTTAACTTTTCGAGTCCACCCCGTAAAAAATGTATCAATTTTCTCAATTACATGGGAATGGGAAGACTTTATTGCTGCATTTCAAGCGTGGCAAAACTGGGCACCTTATATAGATGAACGTCTCACTTCATCGATCGAATTATTCGCCAAGCAACGAAATAAAATCGAAGCACAAGGCGAGTTTGTCGGTTCTCCCTCTGAACTCCATTCCCTATTATCCCCTCTTCTTGAAACTGGTAGCCCCTCTCTCTTTATAGAAGAAGTTCCTTATATAAGGGCTGTTGAATTTTTTAATGGCGGTAACATCCCTGAAAATTTCAAGCGCTCTGGTTCCTATGTCTATAAACCTATTTCCCTTAAAGGCATTCAAATCATGCAATCCTTTCTTTCTCATGCACCAAATAAAGATGCTAGTATTTGGCATCAATCGCTCATAGGTGCTGTTGAAAATATTTCGCCGAATGAAACGGCTTATTTTCATCGTAAAGCAATTATTGCTCAAGAATACATTACCTCTTGGAAATGCGATGATGAAGAAAATCGAAATATACGCTGGGTTAAAGGTTTACGAGAAAGCTTAGATCCTTATACACTAGGTGACTATGTGAACTGGCCCGATATCGACATTAAAAATTGGCAAACTAGTTATTATGGCTTTAACTTTCACAGATTACGTAAAGTAAAAACCATGTATGATCCTTGTGATGTTTTTCATTTTCAACAAAGTATTCCTCCTTTTCATACGTGAAAAAAGGGGATAACATAAAAAAATCATCCAATATACCGTTACCTCGCAGTATGTTGGATGATTCAAGTTGATTTTCTATATCGTTTCAAATTCTTGCTCCTACTCATAAACTTTTACTTACAGATTAATTGTATTTCGTATTATTTTCATGCAATGAATGTAATTTAATATTTGGTACTTTATCTTGTTCAATACCTCTATTATAAGAAACAGGAACTTGAAATTCAAATTGCTTTGTCTCATGTTTTTGTAAATAGACTGGTTTCGGTACTGGATAGCTTTTTGAATTCTCGTTTGCATTATCATATAAAACAACTTTTAATGCTTGTGAATGATTACGATAATTTTTTAAAGTAACAATGCACTTCGGTTGGATATTCTCTCCATTTTTCTCCATTCTACACTGGCTATCTTCTTTTTTATATTCTATTGCTTCTACCCCTGTTTTTCCTGCGTAATACCATGTTTTATTCAATGTCTGGAGGATTGTATTTAAAATAAACGGCATCATTACAATCAAAATACTAATGCCTACTACTTTTATCTTATTCATTTTTCTAAATGCACTAGACTCCTTTTTTCCTAGCCATTTTAAAAATAATATAAATGCAAGTACATGTAGTATGAAAGAAACAATCAATATATTTGAGACTTTATAATCCATATAAACATACGTATGTATCGGAACCTTATAGACATTGAATAGTTTTTCCCCAATTAATTCATTATCATTTGGAATTTTTAATAATAACAAAACCCCTATACTGTAACAAATAGCTACTAATCGATCATACTCAATACGAATCATTCTTTCTCCCCTTCACTTTGTTTTTTATTATCGATTTTAGCTATTATTACCATACTATACAATCTTTTTATAGAGGATAACGTAAAAAAGTTCCTTATAAATATATAAAGAACCTTATTAATATACATTATGAATTAAAAAATCAATATACAATTTTCACATAGAGATTTCTTCAAAATATGTTGGATTGTGTATTGTAATTTTTTTATCTAAAATTGTAACAATGCTATCATTTTTTAATTGTTTTAATACGCTGCTAACTGTCTCTCGAGATGTTCCAGATATTTTGGATATTTCAATTGTTGTAAGTGGACATGAAATTACAATCTTTTCCCCACTCTGTTCTCCTAAATCCTGCATTAAATAATTTAACGTTTGGATAACACGATCTTGTGCATTAGGAATTGTAATATTTTGCACTCGATTTTCATTCAATTTTAATATAGATGATAATTGCTGAACAACGTACATCAATTGCGTTCTGCTCGATTTTACCATATCTTCAAAGATTACCGTTGGAATATAATATACCTCCACATCCGTCATTGCTTCTGCTGTATAGTTATATCCTCTGTCTGTAAACATACCACCATAAGGAAAAATAGAATACCGCTTTACATAGTCATCGTATAATAAGTTCCCATTTTGATTAACCCGCTCTAACTTTACAAAACCATCTAACATGAAGTAAATTCTTTCCCTTGAATCCCCTTCTAAAAATAAAAATTGACCTTTTTTATAAGTTCGCCAATAAACAAACTCTGTTAAGCCTTTCAATTTTTTTTCTGTTAAATGAGCAAATAATTCGAACTGCTTTAAGTCTTTCACTACGTTCCGTCTATTCATAAAATTCCCTCTCTCTTGCTGTATGTTGGAGCGAAAAATCAAGAAAGCGTATTCAATTTGAATTTTATCATAATTAACTTATATATTCAGATTTCATCATGAAAACTTTATGAACAATGAGTACAAAAAATATTAATAAATAAAAAGAATGAAGTTATTAACCTCATTCTTTTTTTTACTATTAAGTAGCGTACATAATAATTTAAACATACATGCATACATTCTGTTTTGAAATAATAGTACCAGCTTTTTCTTCTAGTGCTTCATATACTTTTTCTAAAGACGTAATAATTGTTTTTCTTTTTGGATTTGTATTAACAAAATTAATAGCAGCTTCAATTTTTGGAAGCATGCTTCCCGCAGCAAATTGTTGTTCTTCAATATATTCTTCTAATTGATTCACTGTGACATGCTCTAATTTTTTTTGATTCGGTTGATTATAATTTACATACACATGATCAACTGCAGTTAAAATAACGAGCGTATCGGCATCTACTAATTCTGCTAATTTCTGCGCAGCGAAATCTTTATCGATAACCGCTTCAGTTCCTTTTAACCCTTCTTCGGAATCAATTACTGGAATTCCACCCCCGCCAACAGCTATCACTATGTTTCCATCTTCCACCAAAGAATTAATCACTTTATGTTCATGAATACTTACAGGCTTCGGTGATGGAACAACACGTCTCCATCCTCTACCAGCATCTTCTTTAAACACTGCTTTTGTTTCATCCATTAATCTTCTGGCCTCTTCTTCTGTATAAAAAGGACCAATTGGTTTAGTTGGATTTTTAAATGCCTCATCTTTTTTATCCACTACAACGCGCGTTATAACCGTTGCTACATCTTTTTGTATATTCCGTTTTTTTAATGCCTTTTCAATCGCATTTTCCATCCAATATCCAATCATCCCTTGGCTCATTGCCCCACAAGTATCTAATGGCATTGCAGGTGTCTTTTCCGTTTCTGCAGCTTTTTGCTGTAATAAAATATTCCCCACTTGTGGGCCATTTCCATGCGCAATTACTATATCCACATCATTTTCCATTATTTTCACAAGTTGTTCCGCTGTTTTTTCCAACGCTTCTTGCTGCGCTCCCGCAGTAGCTTCTCCAGACTGTATCGCATTTCCCCCTAGTGCAACTACAATTTTTCTTCGTGCCATATTTCAGCCCTCCAGTTCATTTCGCTTTCACAGCGCTTTATAAAGTAATACTGCCTGTAATTAATCCATAAATCGCAAAGAATGCTAAAGCACCAATTGCTACGGATGATGCTAATTCCACTCGAGTAAATATTTGCTTCGAACTCTTTTGCTTTTGAACATTGTAAAAAATAAAAATACCTGGCGCATATAAAGTCATTGTTAATAATAAATACTCTAAACCAGCTGCATAAACTAACCACACACCATAAATACTTGCTATCAAACCAATTATTATATTTTTATTTCGATCTACTTCTTCAGATTTTAAGCTATGCTTCAGTTGATAAAATGCTGAAAAAGCATATGGAATTAAAATGGCTGAAGATGCTAAAGAGAATGCAAAGTTATACGCCTGATCAGAAACGACGAATGTTAACAAGAATATTTGAATTAAACCATTTGTTATCCATAATGAATTTACTGGAGCCTTATTTTTATTTTCTTTTGCGAACCATTTTGGAAATACTCCATCTTTAGCGGCTAAATATGGAATTTCAGAAGCGAGCAAAGTCCAACCTAACCAAGCACCTAATACAGAGATGACCAAACCTAAATTTATAAAGATAGCACCCCATTTTCCAACAACACTTTCAAATAAATAAGCCATAGCTGGATTTTTCAAACCAGCAATATCTGCTTGCTGCATAAGTCCAAGAGACAATAATGTGATTAAAATGTAAATGATGAGTGTACCAATTAAGCCAATAACCGTTGCTTTCCCTACATCACTTCTATTTTTTGCTCGACTGGATAAAACAACAGCCCCTTCTACCCCAATAAATACCCATAGAGTTACAAGCATTGTACTTTTAACTTGGCTGCCAACTGCTCCCCATGAAAAAGAACCAGTTTGCCCCCAAAATCCATCTAAGAATGTATCAATATGAAACGCGAAGATTCCTATGACAATAAATACAAATACAGGTACTAATTTTGCGATTGTAGTTACTAAATTCACAAGTGCTGCTGATTGAACTCCACGTAAAATTAACATGTGAACACACCACAATAATACGCTTGCACCAATAATGGATTCTACATTTTGACCGCCTTCAAAGATCGGGAAGAAATATCCTAATGAAGAAAATAATAATGTACCGTAAGCTACATTCCCAAGCCAAGCAGATAGCCAGTATCCCCACGCACTATTAAATCCCATAAAATTACCAAATTCTGCTTTTGCATAGCTAAAAATACCACCATCTAAATCTGGCCGTTTTACAGTTAGATTTTGAAAAGATAATCCAAGTGCAATCATCCCAATTCCTGTTATAACCCAGCCAATAATAATGGCTCCAGCACCAGCACCTTTTGCCATATCACTCGCTAAATTAAAGGCTCCACCGCCAATCATAGACCCAACTACAAGAGCCGTTAGTGTAAACAACCCTAATTTCTTATCTTCACCCATTCCACTCACCTCTCTTTAATTGCAATAACAATACAAAAGCAATAGTGAATGATAGTGTCTAAAGGAGGAGAAAGAAGAAAGGAAGACTCCCTTTCTTCTTTACTCCATGTTTCCTAAAGTAGCTGCCATAACCGCTTTAATTGTATGCATTCTATTTTCAGCTTGATCAAATACTTTTGAATGTTTACTGCGGAATACTTCGTCAGTTACCTCCATTTCTTTCAACCCATATTTCTCGTAAACTTCTTCGCCATACATCGTTTCAACATCATGAAATGCAGGTAAACAATGTAAGAAAATCACGTTTTCATTCCCTGTTTCTTTAATCATTTTCATATTTACTTGATAAGGTCTCAATAACTCGACACGTTCAGCAAATTTTTCTTCTTCCCCCATAGACACCCATACATCTGTATAAATTACATCTGCATTCGCAACAGCTTCTTCCACATTACTTGTTATCATTACCTGTTCATTATATTTTTTTGCTAAATCAATTACTTCTTGTGCAGGCCATAAAGATTCTGGTGTGCAAATACGTACATCCATTCCAACGATTGCTCCACCAACTAGTAAGCTATTAGCAACATTATTTCGTCCATCTCCAACGTAAACGAGCTTCACATTTTTCAACTTCCCTACATGTTCTCTAATTGTTAATAAATCTGCTAGTGTTTGTGTTGGATGCCACATGTCTGTTAATCCATTCCAAACTGGCACACCAGAATTTTGTGCTAAAGATTCTACAGTCTCATGATTAAATCCACGAAACTCAATTCCGTCAAACATACGCCCTAACACTTTTGCTGTATCCTCTACGGATTCTTTTTTCCCAAGCTGAATATCACCTTTCCCTAAATATTCAGGATTCGCCCCTAAATCTGTACATGCTACTGTAAATGCACAGCGCGTACGAGTGGAGGTTTTTTCAAATAAGAGCGCTACATTCTTATCTTCTAAATAATGATGCGGGATACCATTTTTCTTTTTCTCTTTTAATTCTGCTGCCAAATCTAGAAAATATAACAATTCTTCTTGTGTAAAATCTTTTTCTGCTAGAAAGCTTCTTCCTTTTAAATTTGGTCTAGTCATTAACATACTTCATCCCTACTTTCTCCGTTATTTATACTAAATATCTTTACGAACAATTGGCATACTCATGCAACGTGGACCCCCACGACCACGAGATAATTCCGAACTTAGCACTTCAATTACTTCTATACCGTGCTCCCGTAATAACGTATTGGATACATAGTTGCGATCATATGTAACAACTACACCTGGTGCGATTGCTAATGTGTTCGAGCCATCATTCCATTGTTCACGAGCAGAAGCAATTACATCTCCTCCTCCACATGGAATAAGAACTAATTCACTTAAGCCTAATACCTCTTTTAATGCTTCCATTAAAGAAGTACGATGTGTAATTTTAAGAGTTTCCTCATCTGATCCTTTTTCTAAAATATAAATATTCATATTCCCTTTTGGCCCTTGAATGGCTGGATGAATTGTAAACTTGTCATAATCAACCATTGTAAATACTGTATCTAAATGCATAAATGCTCGGCATTTTGGAATTTCTATTGCTAACACTTTCTTAATTTTATTTTGTCGGCTAAAGAGATTTTTAGCTAAACGTTCAATTGCTTTAGCTGAAGTACGAGCAGACACTCCAATCGCAATTGTTTCTTCATTTAAAATTAGCTCGTCGCCACCTTCAATTGGAAATTTATAATCACGATCTAACCAGATTGGTACATTATGTTTTGCAAATCTTGGGTGATATTTAATGATGTACTCCATGAATAATGATTCACGTCTACGCGCTGGTTCTCTCATCTTATTTATCGTTAAGCCATCGCCCACGCTAGCTGCTGGATCACGAGTAAAATATAAATTAGGCATTGGATCTAAGTAAAACGGATAATGATCTTCCATTAATTCATATAAATGTGTCTTCTTACTTGTTTCAATTTCGTTTTTCCGTACACCGCCCATAATTTTTTGAATTAATTCTTCATTTGAAAAGGAAAGTAAATATTCTTTTAAAGTTTGATGTGCAACATTTACGTCAGCCTGTCCTTCTTTTAAAATACGATCAACAAATTCTTCTCGAAGTTTTTTATCTACTAACGCCTCAGCAGCTAGTTTTTCTAAATAAAGAACTTCAACACCCCGATTGCGTAACGTTTGTGCAAAATAATCATGCTCTTTTTGAATAATTGGTAAGTATGGAATATCGTCAAATAATAATTGTTGCAAATAATCTGGCGTCAAGTTTTCCACTTCTTTACCCGGTCGTTTTAATAAAACCGTTTGTAATTCCCCAATTTCTGAAGTAACATGTATCGGATGTTTCATTTGTTGTACCTCCTTTTAAATATGTTTGATGTCTTACAAGTACATAATAAATGCTCTGCACTTTTATCTTTGTGAAAGCATCCACATTATCATTGTGAAATATTAAACAAGTTATTTTTTTTAAATCATACGAATTTGTATTTTTATAACAAACTCTCTCGCTTTTTCAATAAAAAACACATATATTACGCATATATGTTGAATATTTAACTTCCGTATTTAAACAAAAATCCTGTTTTTAATTTTATTAAAAACAGGATTTTTGCATCTAAATAATTAAATTTAATCTTTCTTCTATAATCTCCCTATCTGATTTCGACTGTGAAATTATAAGGCATGTATCATTTCCACATATACATCCTATTTTTTCTTTCCAATCTAACTCATCAAATAAAACACCAATAACATGTGCATTACCAGGTAATGTTTTAATAACCATTAATTGATCTACACAATCAATTTTCACAACAACTTCTCGTAATTTTTTCTTTAACTTTATATCAGTTTGTAAATGCTCTTCTGAGAAAACTTTATATATCATTAATCCTTCTTGAGAAGGTACCTTCGTTAAGTTTAACTCACGAATATCGCGAGAAACCGTAGCTTGTGTTACTAATACATCTTTTTTTGCTAACAATTCTACTAATCTTTCTTGCTTATCTATTTCATACTCCTTTACAAATTGTTTAATTAACCGTTGTCTTTTTTCTTTTTTCATAAAAGACACCCCTTTTAATATTATAGCTCGCTATAATTTTCATCCGAAAGGGAGAGAAAAGAATGTTGCGGAAACGTTCATAGTTTAACTGTAAATATTAAATCAAACTAAATAAAAAAGAGAAGAACAGCATTCTGTTCTTCCTTTTACATTGAAAATCGTTCAATTGTTTGTTTCAAATCAGTTGCTTGCTTCTCTAAGTCCTTTAATAATTGATCGATTACTATCATATTTTTAGACTGTTGTAGCGTTACACGCGCCACTTCTTGCGAACCAGCTGACGTTTCTTCAGCAATTGCTGCTACAGCTTTTGTTTGTGCTCCTGTTTGATGAATGTGGCTCACTTGTTCATTCATATAACTACTAATTTGCTGAGTTGCATCGGCTACTTCCATAACACTTGATGACATTTCTTTTAAAATTAATTCCGTAGCTTCCCCACGTTTCGCCTCTTCTTTAGCTATTTTCACTTGTTCTGTCATTTTCATTGCAACTTGTTGTACTTCATCTTGCATATTCCGTAATAACTGAGATATGTTTCTTGCAGAATGATCACTTTCATCAGCAAGTTTACGTACTTCTTCCGCAACAACCGCAAAACCTCTTCCATGCTCTCCTGCGCGAGCTGCCTCAATAGAAGCATTTAGTGCTAATAAATTCGTTTGGCTAGCAATCGCACTCACAACAGACACAATATGTTCTACTTGTTTCATTCGTTCTTCTAACTTCTGTACATTTTGCATGGAATCTTCATTTTCTTTTGCCAATGTTTGAATACCTTGAATTAAAGACGTAAAGACACGAGTACTATACCCTAAAGCTTGAACCATTTCTGAAGACAACGTATCAGACTGCTTCGCTTTTTCTTCTACTTCACTTGCAATAGACGTCGTTGTATCAACAGCAGAAACAATTGCTTGAATTGATGCTGCTGATTGCTCAGCGCCTGAAGAAATCTCTGCAAGAGTCTCAGATACACCTTGCGCTTGTCTCGTTGCTTCGCCTGTTTGTTTTCTAATCTGCTGTACTTGATTGTTTGTATAAGAAAATGTTGTATCAATATTTTTTACCATGCCCCTTAAGTTTCCTAACATCATATTAAATGCAACACTTAAAGATTTAATTTCATCATCTGTCTTCGGTAATGGAACATCTTCACGAATATCACCCTCAGCTGCTTTTCTTGCCGCTTCCTCTAACTTGCGAAGCGGTTTAATTAAAAATACGGCTGCTCCATATGCTAAAATTCCAGACCATACTACCCCTAATAACATAACGATAATATTATATACTGTTTGACTTACATAACTTTGAAAATAATCGTATATCACGTAAATAAAAAATATACTTGTTGAATATGTAATGAGAGCTAAAACTGTAGTGAATAGCATAAGTTGTGTACGTAATCCAAAAGAAAATGTTTTCCTTTCTTTTTCCATCTTCCCTTTCCCCCTTTTTATAAGCAATATAAATACTACCTATATATTATTATCCATATTTTCATTATAGAAGGATATAGGGATTTTAAAAATTATTATTTCTTTGAATATCAAATTGCACGAAAAAAATAAAGGATTCTGACAATTTATGACTAATAACAGAAATAAGGGGCAACATTTGTAAAATATATTTTTAACTGGGGGTTTTGTATGATTCAAGTTCGAAATCTAGTAAAATCATTCGGTTCACTTGATGTGTTAAAAGGAATTGATTTAGAAGTAAAAGAAAAAGAAGTTGTTGTTTTAATTGGTGCCAGTGGTTCTGGTAAAAGTACATTACTTCGCTGTCTTAACTTTTTAGAAATGTACGATGAAGGCGAAATTCACTTACAAGGTGAGCGAATTGATCCAAAGCATTCAAATTTAAATAAAGTCCGTGAAAATGTCGGTATGGTTTTTCAGCACTTTAACCTCTTTCCTCATATGACCTCACTAGAAAACATCATAGAAGCACCTATTCACGTAAAAAAATTAGAGAAAGCAAATGCAAAGGATATTGGAAATCAACTTCTCCAAAAAGTCGGCCTTCAAGATAAAGCGGATGTAACTCCTCATCTTCTTTCAGGTGGTCAAAAACAGCGCATTGCCATTGCACGAGCTCTTGCAATGAGCCCTAAGATTATGCTATTTGATGAGCCTACCTCAGCTTTAGACCCTGAACTTGTTGGAGAAGTATTGCAAGTTATGAAAGAACTTGCTGAAGAAGGGATGACAATGGTTATTGTTACTCATGAAATGAATTTCGCAAAAGATGTAGCTGATCGCGTCATCTTTATGGACGATGGAAAGATTGTAGAAGATGCTCCGCCAGCACAATTCTTTTCAGCTCCATCACATGAACGAGCAAAACAATTTTTACGCAACGTTTTATAATGTAACTTCTGTTTCAAACGAAAAGGAATATATTCATACGGTGCACAACTAATCATCCAAATAAAATATTTCAATAACATACTAAAAAACCATCCGTATGATCAATATATAGGAGGGGTTTTATGAAAAGAAAACTATTAACCATTGTTGCGAGCATTACACTATGTACATCCTTCATACTAGGAGCTTGTAGCAAAGAAAGCTCTACTACTTCATCAAATGGTGAAAAAGAATTTCGCTATGCGATGAGTGGATTATACAAACCTTTTAACTATAAAGAAAATGACGGCAAACTTGTCGGCTTTGATGTAGAAATCGGTGAAGCTCTTGCTAAAAAGATGAACATGAAGGCTACGCCCGTTACAAACCCATGGGAAACGCTGATTCAAGGTCTTCAAGCGAAGAAATATGATGTAATACTGGGTAGTATGGCAATTACAGATGAGCGCTTAAAAGCTGTTGGTTTCTCAAATCCGTACTATCGCTCTGGCGCCCAAATTTTTGTGGCTAAAAAGAATACCGCTATCTCTTCTCCAGAAGATTTAAAAGGTAAGAAAATTGGTGTTGTAAAAGCTAGTACCTTTAAAAATCTTGTTGCAAAATATACAGATCAAATCACAGAATATGACAGCGATATTACTGCTCTTATGGACTTAGAGCCTGGGCGTGTTGATGCAGTAATTACGGATCAAATGGTTGGTCTACGTATGATAAAAGAAGGAAAATCGAATATAAAAGAAGCCGGAAAACCATTAAATCTTGATGAAATGGGAATTGCTATCCGCAAAGATGATAAAGAAATGGTTGAGCAAGTAAATAAAGCGTTAGATGAAATCATTAAAGATGGTACGTATGAAAAGATCAGTAAAAAATGGTTCGGGCGTAATATTCTTGGTGAAGAGGAAAAAACGAAGTAAGTAAGTTAGCCATTCAAAAGATTCATAAACAGTGCCCCACTGATTAAGTGTTCATTTTATGTGGGGCATTTCATTCTCTACTAAAATCTATACAATATGAGGTGAAACGCATGTTTGAAATTTTTATCTCTTCCTATCCCACACTCTTAAAAGCTACTATTGTCACATTACAATTAACATTAACTTCCCTAGTACTCGGTTCATTAATTGGATTATTATTCGCTTTCTTTCGAATCTCTAACAATAAAGTTTTAAATAGTATCGCTCATGTCTACATTGCTATTATTCGTGGTACACCTTTAATTGTTCAAATTGCCATTCTCTATTTTGGAATTACATCCGTTGTTGTTTTCACCCCTTTTTGGGCAGGAGCAATCGCTTTAGCAATTCATAACGGTGCATATATTACGGAAATTTTCCGTGGATCTATTCAATCCGTTGACCGGGGACAATTAGAAGCAGCTCGCTCTTTAGGCATGCCTTATCCTTTAGCTATGCGACGAATTATATTACCACAAGCATTTCGTCTGTCTCTTCCTCCTCTAGGAAACCAATTTATTATCGGATTAAAAGATTCTTCACTTGTTGCTTATGTAGGAATGTCCGAATTATGGGGATCAGGTTTATCAATTGCAGCAGGTAACTTCCAACAATTAGATACTTACATAATCGTTGGTGCATACTATCTCGTACTTGTTCTTCTATTTACTTATTTTGTTAATCTTTTAGAAAAACGATTACAACGAAAAGAAACTAACTCCGTCCAAGTAAGCAGAAAAAACAAGAAAGAAGTTTCTTTATAGCAAAAAAGCAAGCTCACTAAGAGCTTGCTTTTTTGCTATAAAATACATCTATTTTTACTGATTTACTTTTTTAATACTCTCTTTTTCTTCTATATGTTCCTCACGATATGAAATATTATGAGGATCTAGTCCATTTCCTAAAGAACCATAGAAATGCTCTCTATGCGGATCAACTAATTCACTTCCGTGATAATACACACGTGGTGTATTCCAAAGTGCTGCCAATGCTTTTGTCATCGGCATTTCGTGATAGCGTTCCGGCCACATTTCTTTAATCTTCTCTTTTACTAACGGATAGTATTTTGAACTCATAGCAGGAAACAGATGATGTTCTGTATGATATGAGAAGTTGAAATGTAAAACGTCTACCCAGCGCGGCACTGTTACTGATAAACAGTTTGCTAATGGATCATTTACTGGAACAATTGGATTTAAGCGGTGATTTGTTGCGATATATGCCATTACAATAAAGTTAGCAATTAACAACGGAATGACATATGCAAATAACCATTTTCCTGGTCCCATAATAAACAATAAACTAATCCAAACTGTCCAAGGTAAAAGAAGTTGAAGCCATACAGATTTTTGATTGGATGACTTAAATTCTTTTATAAAATGAAAGAACATTCGAGTCGAATGCAATGTAAATTGAATTGTTAGTGACAGAAAACTAAAGAATGAACGTACATGAAGGGGCATACGATATACCCAACTCAAAAACTTACTCTTCTTAAGTTTCTCAAGTGTCGGCCATGCATCTGGATCATTCTCTTCATGCTGTGTATGAACATGATGCGTTGCATTATGCCACTTTCTCCAAAGCTTTGGCCCTGTTGATAATGGCATAAATGCAATCGCGCCTAAGAAGTCACGAAGCCATGCCTTTCTTACAACAGTTCCATGTAAAATTTCATGCCCTAAAAATCCAAGTGAAGCAAAACATAATCCAAGAACAATTGCAATTCCTAGATTCGCCCACACATTCAATTCAAATACACCAATCGCTATTAACCCCGCCAATGCCACAAGCAAATAAGCCAGTCCACCAAATAAACGAGTAGGCACTGGTTTAAATGCTTTTTTCGGCAAATGTGGTGATACACGTGCTGCATACCACCCAAACGTATGAAGCTCCTTCATCCTTTTGCTCCTTTCTTATGCCGCGCCTTGCGCAACTTACATATATTAATTCTTGCTTCCAGATTGATTTTACTAGGTGATCCAAAAAGCATCTATTATAAGGAAAATATACTCACTCTATCGTCACTTATTTTTCGCTTTTATTATCAATGAAAAACATTTCTCTTTTTACTCTCTATCAACCTTTCCACATGATGAATCATAACAATAGAATTTCTATATTGTCAACACCTTTTATGACCTAGTAATAAAAGGTGGTTATATTTTTATAATCATACTTTATTTCACTAAAGAAAATGTATAGATTCCATAAGGATTTACCCAATATATATAGACATTTTCTTAAACACCATAGACTCTATCTCATTCAATAACTCCCTATGTAATCAACAAAACTGAATCACTTGAATTTAGTTTTATATAAATCCTACTACTTCATAATGCCCCACCTAATTAATTATATTAAAATAATTTATAACCTCTTTTAATAAAAATAGACTACTTCTAAAACAACACACATGAATTTCATATAATATGGAAATATTAAAAGGAAAATTGTTCTAAAATCAGGAGGTTTCCGCAATGACAAGTGATACATTTCCACAACTGCCGCTATCTTATTGGATTGAATCTACTCAGTTTCCTACTTTCCCTCGTTTATCCGAAAATATAAAGACGAAAGTTGCTATTATCGGTGCTGGTATTACAGGTATTACTACTGCCTATTTACTTGCAAAAGAAGGCGTCGATGTTGTTTTAATTGATTCCGGCCGTATTTTAAACGGAACGACTGGGCATACAACAGCGAAAGTAACAGCACAACATGATCTTATTTATGATGAATTAATAAATCATTTCGGTGTAGAAAAGGCCCGGCTTTACTATGAATCAAATAATAAGGCTCTACAATTCATAAATAAAACTGTTCAAACATATAAAATCGACTGTAATTTCTCAAATGAAGATTCATATTTATATACAACTACTGATAACGGATTAAGAAATTTATCGAAAGAATATGAAGCTTATCAAAAATTAAATATACCTTGTGACTATGTTCAATCTCTATCGATTCCTATTCCAGTACAATCTGCGCTTGTAATGAAAAATCAAGCACACTTCCATCCCCTTCTTTATTTAAAAACACTTTTAGAAAAGTTTGTGGAGATGGGCGGAAAGGTCTATGAACAAACAACAGCTATGGATGTGGAAAAGGGCGATTATCCACAAATAATTACAAAAGAGGGCCATCATATCACTTGTGAATATGTCGTCTCTTGTTCACATTTTCCTTTTTATGATGCGAATAGCTTTTTCTTTACGCGAATGTACGCAGAACGCTCCTACGCTCTTGCAATAAAAGCAAAAACGGAGTATCCAGGTGGCATGTATTTAAGTATTGATGATCCAAAGCGCTCCTTACGCTATATAACAAATAATGGAGAAAAATTAATTTTGATTGGCGGAGAGAGTCATAAAACAGGTCAGGGAATAAATACAATGCTTCATTATGAAGCACTCTATTCTTTTGCTGAAGCCACTTTTGGAATAGATGAAGTTCCTTATAGATGGTCAGCACAAGATTTAATTACTCTAGATAAGCTTCCTTATATCGGACATATTAACGAAAGAAATCCAAATATATTTGTTGCAACTGGATATCGCAAATGGGGAATGACAACTGGAACTGCTGCCGCTCACCTACTGAAGGACTCCATCCTAAAAGTTCACAGTCCCTATAAAGAACTGTATGCACCATCACGCTTCCATGGAAATCCAGATATAAAAACGTTCCTCTCCCAAAACATTGATGTTGCGAAACATTTAATTGCAGGAAAGATTGAAACCGCATTACGTAAGCCAGAAGATCTCGAAGTTGGTGAAGGATCTGTCGTACATGTTAACGGTAAAAGAGCAGGTGCTTATAAGGACAAAGAAGGAAAATTACATATCGTCGATACAACTTGTACACATCTCGGCTGTGAAGTTGAATGGAATAATGGTGATTGTACTTGGGATTGCCCTTGCCATGGTTCTCGTTTTTCAATTGAGGGAGACGTTCTTGAAGGCCCAGCAGATCAACCGTTAAAACGAGTTGATAATGAGTAAACAAATAAAGAAGTTCAACAAAATTACTGTTGAACTTCTTTATTTGTTATAAACCCTTTTCAGATAAAATTCGACACAAGGAGGAAAATATTAACATTAAATAAAATAATATATTCATCTACAAATTAAAAGGGGTGAATATTATGCAACCTTCAGCTCCACCTCATCTAGAATCTACAGAAACTATCTTTCCAAGCTCTATTACAAAACTTGTTGTTTTTATTTGTTGGCTAGCCATTTTAGCTGATGGATATGATTTAGGTATTTACGGTGCCGTTCTACCAAAGCTCCTAGAAGACAAAAGCTGGGCGCTATCACCAGCGCATGCTGGTACAATTGCAAGCTATGCTTTATTTGGGATGTTTATTGGGGCTATTCTAGTTGGAACGATTACAGATCTAATTGGGCGTAAATGGACGCTTATATGCTGTTTAGCACTTTTTTCTATCACAATGGGTTTAGCGGCTATCGCTCCTTCTCCTGAGTTATTTGGATTATCTCGATTTATAGGAGGAATCGGATTAGGCGGTGTTATCCCAACAGCTTCAGCACTTACTGTTGAATATTCACCAAAAAAAAGGCAATCTTTTATTTATGCTCTTATGTTTACTGGCTATCCTTTAGGTATCGTGTTAGGTGCTATTTTTTCCATGCTTATGTTAGAAGATTTCGGATGGAGAATTATGTTTGGTATCGGAATGATTCCACTACTCCTCATTCCTTTCATTATTCGCTATTTACCCGAGTCCATTCAATTTTTATTATCACGTAATCGCCAAGAAGAAGTGAACCAAATTCTTAATCGTTTTCAAATTGAATTTCATGTAAAAGATAAAACTCATCAAGACCCATCTACTATACGAAAGAAAAATGGATTTTTCACTTTATTCTCAAAAGAATACATAAAAGCAACGCTACTTTTTTGGATCACTTATATAATGGGAATGTTTTTAATATATGGTTTAAACACTTGGTTACCACAGATGATGCGCCAGGCAGGATATCCTCTTGGGTCTAGTCTGTCATTTCTACTTATGCTAAATATTACCGCAGCTATCGGCGCATTATTCGCTGGAGCAATTGCTGATCGTATAGGAGCAAAAATTGTTATTAGCATCTCTTATCTTATGGCAGCCATATGTATCGGACTATTAACAATCAAACCATCTGTTACAATCATTTATCTTTTAATTGGCCTTGCTGGTATTGGATCAGTCGGTATTACTCAAATATTAAATGCATATGTAACACAATACTTCCCATCACATATCCGAGCTACCTCCTTAGGCTGGGGACTGGGGCTTGGCCGAGTTGGTGCAATTGCTGGCCCAATTCTCGTCGGTATTATTATGACAATGCAATATGACTTAGCATGGAATTTTTACTTATTCTCCTTTGCAGGTCTTATCGCAGCTATATCTGTTTTCTTCATTCCTACAAAATAAAAAGGGCACAAACTTACTTGTGCTCTTTTTCATATGCTTCAAACAACATATCTCGAAACAATGTATTTAAACTCTCAATATCGATTCCTGATCCCTTTTCAATTCCTTTTACATATTGCTGATAGTAATGAATTTGTTCTTCTAAAAATTGATTTAGCACCTTAATTTTCAATCCAACATCTAATTCAGTACCTGCTTTTTTCTTTATTAACAACTTTTCAATTTCATCTAATACGCTACGTTCTAATGATAATTCTGTAATCAATCGGTCAAATTCTACAGGAGGTAAAGTCGTTTTCTCTTCTAGCCACTTACAAGCTAAAATGGGACGTAATACATAAAAGTACTTTTTCAGCTTTACATTCTCACCTTGCAAAAATTCACGATAATTTTTCGACGCCATATGTAAATAATGATATATCGTTGCTTTTGGATCAAAATTCTTCTCACTCATCTGTTGAAGTAGTTCTGGAAAATTAGAGTTTTTCGAATAAAAAATTGGTGATCGAATCCACTCAAGTAAAGCAGGATTCGACTTCGCGAATAGTTGCAAAGACTTTTTAATATCCCAACCACTTATATCTAAATCATCACTAATTGGATATTCAATTACATCTCGTTTGTCATGAATTGATAAATACCATTCTACCGGATGTATATAAACAAACCTAACATCATAATCGCTATCTTTCGATGGAAAACCCCAAGCACGACTCCCTGATTCTACCGCAAATAAAATTTTCATATCATTCTCTTTTTCAATTCTTTCTAACTCCGACTCGATTTTCCCTCTCATTGCATAACACCTCCATTTTTTGATTATTTCCTTGGAAATTCGACAAATACAATACTAATTTTACTACATACCAAAAAAACTGTCAGAAATTACTGACAGCCTAATGAAACGTCTATTGTTGCTTTTCGATTACAGTAGTAGCAATTCGTTCAAACTCTTTTTGAATCTCCTCTTTATATGCATCTACTATTGAAAAGTCCATAGCAGCAATATAAATTCGTTCTAATTTATCACGAACCGATTTTGCTTTCGCTAAGAAAGACATCGCCTCATTCATTTTTGCTTTATATTGAATGGAAACATCACGAATTTCCTTCGCATATTTCTCATCCGTCCCTGGCGTAACAATAAGGGCATACATATCAATAATTTCATCACCCTCGCGACTTGGAAAATATTCATGTGGTGCGGTGCTATCAAAAATTGCAAAGCCTAATTCTCTTACGATAACCATATCAAGACTATGCGGGTCAAATCCGCAATGATATACTTCAACTTCAAATCCTTTTTCTTCAGCTGCCTTAGCTAACTTTTTGAGCATCGTTGATTTTCCAGAGCCTGGGCGCCCTTTTATAAAATAACGATGTGGTAACCCTTCTGTTAAATTAGGAACAAAATCAACTGCTCCTTTCGGTGTAGCAGCTCCTAAAAAACGATGTTTTACAAGCGATTGTCTCCCGCTTTTATCTACAAATAATTTCTGGATTAGCTGATTGGTTAGTTCATTTGCTTTATTAAAATCTATATTATCAATATATATCTTCTCCCACTCATCATGTATAACCAATGCCTCTTTAAAACGTGCGTAAGCAGACTGAAAAGCTTTGCTTGCTTCTGAAACAAATCTTTCAATTTCTAACTTCTGCTTTCTTAGTTTATCTGAGTCCCAAGCAATTCCTAAATTTATATACTCTTCAACAACTCCTGGCATTTTTGGCTCAATAACATGCGGCGATGTCCCATCAACAATTCCTACTTTTAATTTTGGGATAATTACACCATCAACCGATTTATTATCAGAAGAACAATGTAAAAATTCAATATCATATCCTTTTTCAATCCATTCACGACCTATTGCCTTTATTAAAGAAGATTTTCCCGTTCCTGGGCCACCCTTTAAGATAAATAATCTGTCTAATCCTTTTAAATTCTCTTCGTATAAATTGTGAAATCCCCTAGCTGTATTACCACCAGCATAATAATTTAATACATTTCCTGTCACTGCACTCACTCCTTCGCAGCATTCTATTTACATAAGCTACAATATGCGAGCAGCTTTATTTGGGTGAATACCTATTTTGTATTGCACGAAAAAAGGAAATGAATTACAATTTAACTATCAGAAAATTCCGATTTTAAAAACTGAATACTTCTTTATCAAGAGAGGCAGAGGGACCGGCCCTTTGAAGCCCAGCAACCTCAGTTTATACAAACTGAATAGGTGCTAATTCCTGCAAAATGCATTGCATTTTGGAAGATAAAACTCAACTAGCATGTAAAGCTCATCTTTCTTGATACTGAAGGATGAGCTTTTTATTATTTGAAAAACATATATTGGAGGTATGTAAAATGAAAGTAATTGATCTATCGCAAACATTTGAAAATAATATGTCTCAATTTCCTGGAACACCTAAAATACAACTAGAAGCTGTTACAAGTGTTGAAGAATCAGGCTATCAAGTTACAGATTTTCATTCTGTCGTTCATGTTGGCACGCATTGTGATGCTCCTGCGCATTTTATTTCAGGCGCAACGACCATCGATCAATTACCGCTGGATCAATTTGTAGGTGAAGCTGTTCTTATAGATGTAACACATATTCAAGAGCGAAAATTACCTAAGGCAGTATTGCATAATACTGACATAAAAGAAGGTGATATTGTTATTTTTCATTCTAATCTATCCACCAAATGGAATACAGAGGCTTATGAGAAGGAAGCATTTTATCTTTCTGAAGAATTAGCTAAAGAACTAGTGCGATTAAAAGTAAAATCTATCGGTTTAGATTTCATTTCTCCTGATGAAGTCACAACAGAAACATCACCGATTCATCACATATTACTAGGGAATAATATTTACTTAATTGAAAACTTAACAAATCTAGATGCTATCGAAGCAAAACGTTTCTTTTTCTCAGCAGCACCTTTAAAAATTAAAAATAGTGACGGTGCTTTCGCAAGAGCATTTGCTGTTATTTTTTAAACACAGCCTATAAAAAAAGCAAAGGCCACTATTGGTCTTTGCTTCTATATTTTCTATTTAAATTAAGAAAGAATTGTTCCACACGGGGACGCACCCAAGCTAAACAATCTATCTCTTTCTTCTTTGTGCAAGCTATCTCTTCTCCATCTACCATTTCAACAAGTTCTAGTTCTAACAGTTGCCTCGTGAATGCTAACATATTCACTTCTTCGGATGGATACTCTTCTTTTAATTTCTCCTCAATTTCCCCCAATAAAAAACCGTCACGCATCATTGCCAATGCATCAATCCAAAGTGGCGGCATTTCATATTTTTCTCCTGTAATTGTATCTTTTACAATATAATTCTTTTGCTCTTTTCGAAATTGAATCGTGTGTAAACATACAGTCGAATTTAATGTTAATTCCATCATACCACCTCTTTCATAATATCTGCATAGAAAAAAGGATGCGTGTGCACCCCTTCTTATCTTTTCATAACACCACTGAACCGCTACATGAGCAATCAATCTCATGTCGATATTTTCCTCCATTATAAACGAAGTATTTTATAAAAAAAACCCTTCTTGAAACATTTTATAAAATGTTTATATTTACACAACAAGAACACTTTTCTGAAAAATCTTTTCTCCCAATACATTAAACGGTCGGCAGAAAAATTTCTACTTTCGTTCCTACTCCTAGACTACTTTGGATCGTGATACTCCCTTGATGTTCCTTAATAATTTTATATGTAATCATTAACCCAAGTCCTGTACCAGTCTCCTTTGTTGTGTAAAACGCCTTGCCGATTTTTTCTAATTTATCATTCTCTATACCAAATCCTTGGTCTTCAACAGAAATACACAAATGTCCTTGCGTTTTTTGATATGCACGGATATGAATTTCTCCGCCCTCTGGCATTGATTCTATTCCATTTTTAATGATATTTAATAACACTTGTTTTAATTGCTTATCATCACCGTTTATAGCCGGTAAATTCCCATCTACTTGTATATGACATTTAACTCTATATTGCGTTGCATAACTTTCCATTAGATGCACAACATATAGAAGGATATCTCGTATATTACACCTTTCATAATTTGTTGGCTTTGGTTTTCCTAACAACATCAATTCACTAACAAATCCATTAACCCTTTCAATTTCTTGTAGCATAATGTCGTAGCTCATCGTATCAGTTGGATTTCTTTCTTTTTGCATTTGCGTAAACCCTTTTAACGCTGTTAGCGGATTTCGAATTTCATGGGCAATTGTTGTAGACATAGTCCCAATCACAGCTAAATTTTCCGTCTCTTTCATATTGTTCATCATTTCAACCACTGTTCTTACATAAGATTGAAATCGTTTTAATAAAGAATGTGAAATAATGAAATAGAATATACATAAAACAAGTGGAATTACCACTTTTAAATCTTGTAATAGCAATGTGAAAAATACGTACTTTCCAATTACACTAAAGGACACTAAATAAAAGTATTTTCTATTCACGAAAACTGGGGCAAATAAAATTAATAACATTTCTACCATACTACCATGTTCAAAAGGTCTATCCGTTCGCAAATAAATCATTAAATTATTCACAAGATTGATAAACATGTACCCAAATAAAAATAAATATTTTACAGAATATACATACCCTCTTTTTTGAAGATATATAGAAATAGGAAATAATGCTATTACAAATATAGGCACACCTATCCCAAGACTACCTTCTGGCCAACCTACCGCTGTTCCACTAATATTCATAGCAGGATATACAAAATAATATATAGCGTCATATAAAAAGAATATAATATAAAATAATAATATAAATACCTTTAAGGCTCTTCTTTCTTCATAAATCAAGCTCTTGTATTTATTCATATAAAAACTCCCCTTGATCGATACAAAAAACTTTCATTGTTATCTCCTTAAAGTATAAGTATGAAATTGCTTTCAGGGCAATATTTAACCTTATAATAATGAAAGGAAGGAGATCTCCCCTTCCTTTTGGTAACAACTTACATCCATCTTACCCTGTCATGTAACAATCCATCCGTAAAATTATTATGCCCTATTACAAAATCCTTCATATATAAATTTAAATACTCACCGTACTTACTTTCTGTATTTAATAACAACTCCTCAACGTAATAAGCACCTTGTTCAAATTGATCTAAAAGTAAACTGGACAAGCCCGCATAAATCCCGCACCCTACTTGAAAATACGTTGCATTCGTTTTATATTTACGAAAAACTTGGCTACTATTCATCACATTATACATATATGTCTCACTATTTTCATAAACGAGTAACACACCGACCAAGTCCTCTCCAGCAACCTCTTCTTCCGCTGGATTAAACACTTTACGATTCCAGTTCCATAAATCTTCTACTTGATCTAAGTTCTGTCTAATTATATTTGTTGTATACTCATTAATTCGGTAAAGAAAACCAACTTCCATATTAAAGTTTTTCCCTAAAATTAATACTTCCTCATGTGGCATTAAACAACCATAGAATTCTTTTTCTCCTAACTTCACTTTATACTCTGAAGCATATACATCTTCATAAAAGTAAAGAGGACGATGATGACTCATATACATCGGATAACTCCAGATTGCTTCATCTAAAAATCGCTCTACTGCCCATGAAGCATAAAGTGTATGTGGCTTTATAAGTGCTGTATCATTCAAAAACGATGTGTCATGTTCTACAATATAACATGCTCTTGGCCTTTCATTTGGTCGTTCCTTCATAAGCTCAACAACCATCCATTGAACAACACCTGGATTCATACCTGCACCTATAATCGCTTTTGTATTTGTAAATTTCTCTTTCTCCTTCTCAAACCTTGTATATCTTTCCGTAAGCTGAAAGCCGATTAAGCTATCGTCCTGATCTACTGCCTCATTTTCCAAGGCTGAGTTAATATAACAAATTCCTAGTTCATTACAGCAGCTTAATACTCTAATTGTATCTGCCCCTGAAACATCAATCACAACACTCGTTCTTTTTTCTTTTAAATGTTGTTTAAATTCCACTACATTTTGAAGGTTTATTTCATATAAATATAATTGACTTTTCAAATTCGAAAACAAATCATCATAATAAGTCCTATCTTTTTGTTTTATATCCACCAAATGAAATTTGGCATTCTTTAATACTTCATAAATTGGATCTTTTTCATTTGCTATCGCTTGATTTAAAATTGCTAAAACTGCTTTTGCTGCTCCACCAGCACTACCAAGCAATGTAATTGATAACGAATTCGGAAACTGCTCCACAAACAAAACCCCTTTAATAAATTAGTTGAGCAGCTCCTCCTCAAAAAATAAATTGAATACATAAAAAGATAGCTCGTACACAATTTTTATAAGTTAGTGTAAAGTTACCTTTTAAAAAATCACACTATACTATGTTTATATTCAATTCATTTTTCCCCTCATCTTCAAATTAAACTAAAACAAATAGGCTCGACCTTTTCTTCTGCATATAAAAGAAAAAGTCAGCCCTTCCAACTAATCTACGGACAATGGACGGATTTTACATGTTGAATATTCACATACATTTTTGCATCACGTGCTTTTGATATTTCAATATGACCTTCATCAATTTTCGCCATTTTTCCAATTTTATTGGACTCCTCACCTAAATCAAACACCATAATTTTCCCAGTCATTTTAATAAGCTGTTCTTCAAATGTTCTAGCTAATGTAATATTTAACGGATTTACGGGGAGTTCATTTTTATTGAGGGCATACGGTACTTGGTTTTCTTTATACGGAATTAACCATTTTAAATGCTTTAAAGATATATATACCGTTTTATAAACCGGACTATAAAAAACAATATAGTCGTTCATCACACTTGTAACATAACCATGTATTGGAGCATTTCCTGCTACATAAACTTCTGTAAAAATCCCTTTAGAAGTACTTAATACTTTTCTCAAAGAAATTGAAGGGGATTCCCTCTTAATTACAGAATCAACATCTGGTTTTAGTATGTCTTCGTCATGTGGTCTTAAAAATTTATAGTATTGTACATGATATAAAGATATATATACATAGTCTTGTCCATTGTAAAGAACAATAATGTCATTTCCTACGTCTATTAATATACCTTTAAACCTTTTTTCACCGATTAATTTAACATATATATTTTCCCCAATACTTTTGTTTAACTCATTCATCTATATCCTCCTTCCTATGAATTTTAGCTTTCCTATCTTCCGTTTCAAAAAAATAATCAGGGCAATGTTCTGTCTTAATAGTAAGTAATTCCTTTTCATACTATCGAAATAAGAAATTGTTCTTCTCTTTCCCTCATAATGCCCCTCTTATTTATTAAACATTATTCATCTTCATTCTTTTTACATTTCACTACTTGACTCACACTCTTAATATGATAATTAATGATATAAATAACTTCATCACCGTTTACTAGCGTAATACATTCTTCATGCACTTCACTTAATAGGCCTTCTACACACTCTGGGCCACCACGGTTAATCTTTACCCACTTATACTTCAAGTCACGTAATACATCGACGAAAGTATCATCATCAGAGCAGAAACATGAAACATAGCCATCGCCACATTTACTTTCTTTCACTTTCTTAACTAGACTCTTCACATGTTTCAATTGGTAATATACTAATTCACCAAGAGGAAGTTGTAATGTAAGGTAATCTCTTCCTAACGATACAAGTACCCCCACTCGACTCTCTGGTCCACGAAGATTTACTTTTACAGTCTCACCGACTAAGCCTTTAATTTGTTCACAGCATAATATACTTTCCAAATTTGTATCCTCCTTTCTTATTATCTTCCTCTTCTTGACTGTCTTTGTGCGCGAGCTCGACCTGAATCATTACTTTCACTTTCGCTTTCACTTTCGCTTTCTTCGCTCTCTCTACAAGGTACTGTTACACTCTTAATATGAGATACTGCAACTAATATAACTTCTTCTTTTACAATTAGTGTCACAAATTCACAAGAAACATCTTGTAAAATACCTTCAACTTTCTCTGGGCCACCACGATTAATTTTCACCCAGCAATATTTGAAGCTTTGAAGTAACTTTTCAAAGTCATCTTCACATTCACATTCCAACCATCTGCAATCATCTACTTTACAATCTTTCACATTTTTTGTAATACTTTTCAGATGACGAATCTGATAGTAATAGAGCTCTCCTTTTTCATTCTTTAATACAAAGTAATCCGAACATACAGCGACTATTGTCCCTTTTTGAGATTCTGGACCACCCCTGTTTACTCTCACAAAAGATCCAATTAAGTCTTTCAGAAAATCACAATGAAATAAACTCACGAGAAAACCCCTTCCATTAATTTATAAGCTTTTGCACTGATAGTATATGTATCTGTACAGGTTACGTTCTCTATGTTTGTCCTAGCTAGAAAAAAATATGCTTTTAACATGGTAGACTACTACCTATCAAAATTTGAAGAAAGGCTAAGAACTCCTTATGTTTTTGATATCTTCAAACAAAAAATCCCTTATGAATATACATTTCTGCATATCTTCATAAGGGATTTTCCATAGTTTAATCTTCGTCTTTAACATCCATATCTTCTGGAATTGGTTCGTTCAATATTTCTTCCACTAATTGCTTATATTTCTCCATTTGTTCTAAATGTGTATTAAATTGTTCTTTATTTACTAAATATTGCTCTCCATCGAATAGCGCACGAATTTTCTTTTGCTGAATTAACTCTTCAATATACGATTTTGGTAAATTCAAATACTCCGCAGTCTCTTCTACTGTTATATACAATGCGTTCATTCCTTTATTATTTTTTCATCTATACTGTATCTTACTTTACTTTATTTTTGTAAACAAATAAAAAAGATTTTGTAAATGCAGTTCAAAAAGCAGGTAGATGCATTCCATATATTGTATAGTATTATATAGTAAGAATTTTTTAAATATAGAATGGTATTACCCATTTACACAAAGGAGAGTTAACATATGGCTACTCGTCACATCATTACAATGTTAGAAAAAACACTACAAGTTGAAACAGAAAACACAATTTCTCATTTGAATGTATCTTTATCTGATCGTTTTCTTTCTCAAAGCACAGCAATACATGAAAACAATTGTTATCATACAATTGGTGAATGGTACAAAAATCATTTCTTATTCCAACAAGATGATTTCCTTTGGGCTAAATATGCCTTCTATGACGCATATTGTGAAGCCATCCAAAAACAAGGTCATCTTACAAAACGCGTCCGTCAAATATTAGAATCATTGGCTCGAAAACATGGAAAACAATATATTGCTTCTATACTAAATATGCCATTTCCTAATGAACGCGCTAAAGGGACAGCTTAATTTAGCCATGTTCTGCGTAAGCAAAACATAGCTAAATTGTTTTCTAAGATGCTTTACCAATAAAAATGTTCATATCATATGAACTGATGAAACCGGTGTCATTATAATGATTGAAAATATAGTAAACAGGAAAACCCCCACGTACATCTCTCATCCATTTGAATAGAGAAGTATGTGGGGGTATACTTGTTCCTTATTATTTTATCATCTGCTTAATCAGTTCGCGATTTCTCTTCTTAAATACTTCATTATGAGAAGAAACCATTCCGTACTCACTTGCATCTGGTTGGATAAATTGCTTTGCTTTATTCACAGCATTTCCAGCATCTTGGAATGCACCTGCAATTAAGTGTAGTTTCCCTTCGTGCTTTAAAATATCTCCAGCAGCATATAATCCATCTACTGAAGACTCACTATTTGCATTACCTGCAATATAATAATTATCTATAATTGCAACGTCTAACTCACTATTTTCTAATAATGTAATGTCGCGTTCATATCCATGATTAATAATAACTTCATCAATAGGTAAGTGAGAAACCTCACCTGTTTCATGATTTGTTAATTCTACATATTCGATCGCTTCATGATTATCACCAGCAATTAATTTTGTAATCGATGTATTAAAGAAACACTCCGCTGAGCTGTTCATAAGTTGTTTTACTTGTGCTTCATGACCAGATAATTCTTCTTTTCTATAGGTTACATACACTTTTTTCGCAATTGGTTCCAATTCATTTGCCCAATCAACAGCAGAATTGCCTCCACCGGAAATAATAACTGTTTTACCTTTGAAACGCTTTAAAGATTTAACTGTATAATTTAAATTCGATACTTCAAATCGCTCAGCACCTTCAATAGATAACTTTTGCGGTTTCAATATACCACTTCCTGTTGCGACGATAACTGTTTTTGAAAAGTGTTCTTCGCCAGTACTTGTTTTTAATGTAAAAGTACCATCTTGATTACGAATAATCGATTCTACTTTTGTATCTAATACAACTTCCGGCTTAAATGTTAACCCTTGCTGTACAAGTTGTTCAATTAACTTATCACCTGTAACTGGCAATAGTCCTCCTACATCCCAAATCATTTTTTCCGGATACACATGTATTTTTCCACCTAAATGTGGTTGAAATTCTATTATTTTTGTTTTCATTTCTCTGAGTCCACTATAAAAAGCTGAATAAAGCCCTGCAGGTCCTCCGCCTATCACGGTTACATCAAACAATTCTTCTCGATTCATTCGTGCTCACTCCTCAGCTATTAATCATTGATTATCATTCTCAATAAAATATAACCTGTTTCCGCAAAATTTACAATCAAAATTACTATTGACAATACACCTATATAAAATTATATTATTTAAAGAATCAATAGTGATAATCATTATCATTTTGTTAATAATTAGCAAATTTGAGATTACATCTTCTTTTATTAATATGGTTAATACTATATTATAAAATCTCATATTCAAGATTTTTAATAAATCATTTTGCTTTACCACTACTCTTTCAAAAAGATTGCAGTTAAACAAATTATTGTATACACATATCATCTATGTTAAAGGAGAAAGACGATGAAAAAGTTATTTATTTCACTAACAGTTCTTTTCGTTCTTGTTATGAGTGCTTGTAGCAATGGCTCTACAGACAAAAAGAACGATGCAAAAGGTAGTAAATCAGAAACAATTACATACCAATCTGAAAATGGTAAAGTAGAAGTTCCTGCAAATCCAAAACGCGTTGTTGTACTATCATCATTCGCTGGTAACGTAATGTCATTAGGTGTAAATCTTGTTGGGGTAGATTCATGGTCTAAACAAAACCCACGTTTTGATAGCAAACTTAAAGATGTTGCTGAAGTATCAGATGAAAATGTTGAAAAAATCGCTGAACTAAATCCAGATTTAATCATTGGTTTATCAAATGTTAAAAATGTCGATAAGTTAAAGAAAATCGCTCCTACTGTAACATACACTTACGGAAAAGTTGATTACTTAACACAGCATTTAGAAATTGGTAAGTTATTAAACAAAGAAAAAGAAGCAAAAACTTGGGTTGATGACTTCAAGAAACGTGCACAAGAAGCTGGTAAAGAAATTAAAGCAAAAATCGGTGAAGATGCAACAGTTTCTGTTGTAGAAAACTTCAACAAACAGCTTTATGTATACGGCGAGAACTGGGGCCGCGGAACAGAAATTCTGTACCAAGAAATGAAATTAAAAATGCCTGAAAAAGTAAAAGAAAAAGCATTAAAAGAAGGTTATTACGCATTATCTACTGAGGTATTACCTGAATTTGCTGGTGATTACTTAATCGTAAGTAAAAACAAAGATACTGATAACTCCTTCCAAGAGACAGAATCATATAAAAACATCCCAGCAGTAAAAAATAATCGTGTATATGAAGCAAACATGATGGAATTCTATTTCAATGATCCACTTACATTAGATTTCCAACTAGACTTCTTCAAGAAGAGCTTTCTTGGTAAATAATACAAACATGAGGAATTCTTAATTTAAGAATTCCTCTTCCTTTATTCTATGAACAGAAAAGATGTGAAACGAATGACAAAAGATCATGATAATCCACGTTCTATAGCTTTTACATACAAACTAATTTTAAGCTTAATTGCATTCTTTCTTATTTTTATGGTTGCAATGGTATTAGGTGCTGCAGATACTTCGATAAAAGATGTATGGTTAGCACTCACTTCCTCCGCTAAAGGAGACAAAATATCTATTATTCGAGAAATACGTTTACCACGTGAAGTTGCTGCTATTTTTGTAGGAGCTGGATTAGCCGTTTCTGGAGCAATTATGCAAGGATTAACACGAAATCCACTTGCGGACCCTGGATTATTAGGGCTATCTGGTGGAGCAAATGCTGCGCTTGCACTAACACTTGCTTTCAATCCTTCCATCAGCTATCTTTACTTAACGTTAGCTTGCTTTATCGGTGCTGCAATTGGCGCAATTATGGTATTTGGAATTGGTATGGTGAAAAAAGGTGGCCTTTCTCCTCTTCGAATTGTATTAGCGGGCGCTGCAGTTTCAGCATTTCTACTCGCAATTTCAGAAGGAATTGGCATTTACTTTAAAATTTCACAAGATGTATCACTTTGGACTGCTGGGGGCGTAATTGGAACAACTTGGAGCCAATTAAAAATTATTATTCCAGTCATTTCAATTAGTATCTTTATCGCTATCTTACTAGCAAAAAAATTGACAGTTCTTAGTTTCAGTGAGGAAGTGGCTATTGGACTAGGTCAAAAAATTATTGTTATTAAAACTATTTTATTTATCATTATTATCTTACTTGCAGGTGCATCTGTAGCGCTTGTTGGAAATATGGCATTTATCGGTTTAATGGTACCTCACATGGTACGCCCAATTGTCGGTCCAGATTACCGATTTGTTATACCGATGTCAGCAATTGCTGGAGCTTCCTTTATGCTACTTGCAGATACAATCGGACGTACTATTAACGCTCCGTACGAAACACCAGTTGCGGCAATTGTCGCGATTGTAGGATTACCATTCTTCCTATTCATTGTACGTAAAGGAGGAAAAACATTCTCATGATGCAATCTATTTTAAGAAAACAGCGTCTCATTATACTCGCTTTACTTATAGTAATCATCACAACCATTGTAATTGGAATGGGACTTGGTTCAGCATCTTTATCTTATGATCGACTACTCCCAACATTAATGGGGCAAGGGACTTTTAAAGAGGAGTTCGTTTTATACTCTTTAAGACTACCTAGAATTGTCATTACATTATTAGCTGGTATGGCTCTCGCTTTATCAGGGGCTATTCTGCAAGGAATTACCCGAAATGATTTAGCTGAACCTGGTATTCTTGGTATTAACTCTGGGGCTGGTGTTGCTGTTGCTATTTTCTTTTTATACTTTCCAATAGACGTAGGTTCATTTCTTTACTTACTACCTGTCGTTGGATTTATTGGGGCATTTCTGACAGCTGTTCTAATTTACGTATTTTCATATAGTAAATCAACTGGACTTCAGCCGGTGCGATTAACATTAACTGGTATCGGTTTTGCATTTGCACTATCTGGAACGATGATTGTCCTTATTTCATCCGCGGATCGTATGAAAGTAGACTTTATTTCAAAATGGATTGCCGGAAATATTTGGGGAGATGACTGGATCTTCGTTTTAGCAATGCTCCCATGGTTAATCGTATTCATTCCGTTTATTTTCTATAAAGCAAATCGATTAAACATCTTAGCATTAAACGAACCAGTCGCAATCGGCGTTGGAATTGAAATTGAAAAAGAACGCAGGTACTTATTAGTTGCAGCCGTTGCACTTGCAGCTGCAGCTGTTTCCGTAACAGGAGGAATTAGCTTTATCGGATTAATGGCTCCTCATATCGCGAAATCTTTAGTAGGTCCAAGACATCAAATCTTCATGCCTATCGCCCTTTTAATCGGCGGATGGCTATTATTATTAGCAGATACAATTGGACGAAATATCGTTGATCCTAATGGCATTCCAGCAGGTATTGTCGTTGCTTTAATTGGGGCTCCTTACTTTATGTATTTGTTACTTAAAAAAGCGTAAAAAACACCCTCAAGATCTTTTCTTGAGGGTGTTTTTGTTTCATTCTACTGCTGCCCATACCCTTCAAACTTCTTCGCCAAATTCTCCATCTCATCTTCTGGCAAAAGCTTCGGTTCTCCGACGCTTTTCGTTTGATAATAAATTTGAGCACAAAACTCAATCTCTTCTGCAACAGTAAACGCCATTTTTATATTATTTGCACCAGCAATTAAACCGTGATTCGCAAGTAACACTGCACGGCGATCAATCATGCCTTCAAAAGCAGCATCTGCTAATTGCTTCGTACCAAATGTCTCATACGGCGCACAGCGTACATTCGGGCCTGCAAAAGCAATTAAATACGATACTGCAGGAAGTTCCCATCCTAATGATGCAATCGTCTTTGCATAAGAAGAATGTGTGTGTACAAGCGCATTTATATCTTCACGCTTTCTATAATAAATAAGGTGCATATCTAGTTCACTTGATGGCTTTCTTTCTCCTTCTACTACTTCACCATCTAAGTTTAATATAACTACATCTTCAGGCTTTGTTTCATAATAATCTAAACCACTTGGACTAATCGCAACAAGACCTTGTTCACGATTAAAGATACTAATATTACCGCCCGTTCCCTTTGTTAAACCACTAGAAATCATTTTCTTTCCATACGCTACAATTTCTTCTCTTTCTTTTTGTAATAACATATACATCCCCCTAAGTATGAAGCTTATGATGACTGACTTTTATATTTATCTACTTATTGAAATAGCTTTTTTAAATTCTCCGTAAACGGTGCCTTTACAATCCCTTTTTCTGTAATAATCGCTGTTACATTTTCATGTGGAGTAACATCAAATGCTGGATTATATACTTTACTTTCTTTCGGAGCTGAATATTGTCCAAAGCGATTAATCACTTCAGAAGCATCTCTTTCTTCAATCGGAATTTCTTTTCCTGTCGATGTCTTTAAATCAATTGTCGGTGTTGGCGCTGCTACATAAAACGGAATGTTGTAGTACTTAGCTAAAATAGATACGCCTAATGTGCCAATTTTATTTGCTACATCACCATTTGCTGCCACACGATCGCATCCAACGATTACTGCATCAATCTTCCCTTGTGACATGACCATAGCTGCCATATTATCCGTAATAACAGTAACGTCAATACCCGCTCGCTGCAGTTCTAATGCTGTTAACGTTGAACCTTGTAATCTAGGACGCGTTTCATCCGAATAAATTTTTAAATTCCATCCTTTTTCTTTCGCTAAATACATTGGAGCCGTCGCAGTACCATACTTAGTCGTCGCTAAAGCACCTGCATTACAATGCGTTAATACTCCCATTTCATCATGGAATAATGTTAATGCATGCTCTCCAATTTGACGGTTAATTTCTTCATCTTCTCTATGAATTTCTTTTGCCTCTTCTAGTAATCTATTTTTCAGCTGTGAGATTGATAAGTGAGCATTATCTGTCGCTACACTTTCCATTCTTTCAAGCGCCCAAAATAAATTTACTGCAGTCGGTCTTGATGTCGCCAAGTATGTACATACCTTTCTTACTTCATCCATAAATCCTTCTTCCGTACTTTCAGCAAATTCCTTTATCCCTAAATACACTCCATAAGCAGCTGAAACACCAATCGCGGGTGCACCTCGTACTTTCATTACTTGTATTGCATCCCACACACTTTCAGCTGTTTTAAAAGATTCATAGACAATTTCATTTGGTAATAACGTTTGATCTAACAAAACTAAAGCATCATCTTTCCACTGAATTGGTATTAATTGCTCTTCCATCATATTCTCCCCTTACTTCGCGTAGTGCGTTGACTGTTCTTTTAACGTTTCTACAAAACTTGTGCCCGTTCTATATTGATTCGCTCGTAAAATAAAACTCTTCGCTACTTGAAGACAAATTCGCTCCGCTCTAGCACGTGCTTCCTCATTCCCAATACAAGTAATATCTTTTACTTTCGCTAATCCAACAATACGGCGAATTAATTCCAGACCTGTCACTGCAGCTGTATCCTCTAATACAGATTGCAAATAGACTTCGCTAAAGCCTTCTTCCTTCGCCATAATCTCGGTCACATGAATATCCCAAGCACCTAAAAACTTCTGCTTAAATAAATCAATTACCTCTACCATCGTAGTTTGTAACCAATCCATATACGTATCTTTCTCAGCTCCAGGTGGCATCGTTGCATCTGCATTCACCCAAGCAAACATTAAATTCGCCATTACATTCCCAACGTCATATCCCATAGGTCCATAAAAAGCAAACTCAGGATCAATAACCTTTGTAGAATCATCTCTTACAAAAACAGAACCAGTATGTAAATCACCATGAAGTAATGCCTGTGCATTCGTCATAAAAGAAAATTTACGTTTCGCTACTTCCATACGAAGCTCTTTATCACTATAAATATGTTCCCTAATCCATCCCTCATTTAACGGAAATAACTCATTACGCTTATTATGATTGGTAAATGGTTCTGAATATACGAGGTCCTCTGTAATCTCACATAATTCAGGATTTATATAATTCTTCACAAGTTCCTTCTTCTCTTTATGATTCATTACAACATCCGATGTTAACAAAAGTGTATTTACCATAAAAGTAGTTAAATCATCCGCAAGCCTCGGAAATATTTGATGATTTATAAGTGCTGTACGTAATATTGTGTGATCCGATAAATCTTCCATTACGCAACAATTCATCACACTATCAAATAAATACACCTTAGGAACAAGTCCAGGTGCTAACTCATCCTCTAACTGCAAAACATCTGATTCTATACGAATACGATTCGTCGACAACTTAAACTCATCTGAAATGCGAGCTGTATCCCCAGCTTGCTTTACGATGACAGACATGTTCTCTTTTTCATCCCAAACGCGGAACACATAATTTAAATTGCCATCACCTATTTCTTTACACTGTAACCCCTTTGCATTTTCAAACTTAGATAATTTCTCTTTCACATATGCAATCACATCTTTAGCTTCCATTAAAAAATACTTCGTGAACTTAGACATGGTTTCCCCTCCACACTAATTGTAAGCGTTTTCTAAAAGCTATAAAAAATAATAGGTTGAATTTTTTCATCCTATAAATATGTATTCTTCTTTTTGAAAGGTATATCTAGGTTTTATTATATCTTGTTAGCACTTTGAGTCAATGTTTCTAACTATCATCGTAATATACTTCCTAATTATATATTTGAGATGACAAAAATTGTTCAAAAATTTTCCGATTCATTTTATTTTATTTATCACAAAATTCTTTGTAAAATAGAAGTAAGCAGTTCCTTTTCAAAACCATAACTTCTAAGAAATATTTCCTTCCTAAGACATTAAACTTACACACTATCTCTAACATACACATTAAACTTTTCAAACACTCATCTAAAATTTATAGACTTAAAATTACCTTTCTATTCCGTGATAGCCTTAATTGAGAATAAATATTAATTAAATTGGAATAAAGTTGGTTTATTCGCTTGACAAAATAACCAATTCTATATGATAATTAATATCGAATTAGAATTATTATAGTTAATTAAAAAATATATTTTATGAGCACACTATTTTTTGATGCTCAAACCAACATTTAGGAGGAATTTTAACATGTTATTAATCGGCACAGAAGTAAAACCGTTTAAAGCTAATGCTTACCATAATGGAGAATTTATCCAAGTTACTGACGAAAGTTTAAAAGGAAAATGGAGTGTAGTTTGTTTCTACCCAGCTGACTTCACATTCGTTTGCCCAACTGAACTTGAAGACTTACAAAACCAATATGCAACTCTAAAAGACTTAGGCGTTGAAGTATACTCTGTATCTACAGACACTCACTTCACTCACAAAGCATGGCATGATAGCTCAGAAACTATCGGCAAAATCGAGTACATCATGATTGGTGACCCAACTCGCACAATCACTACAAACTTCAACGTTTTAATGGAAGAAGAAGGTCTTGCTGCTCGTGGTACATTCATCATCGATCCAGACGGCGTTATCCAATCTATGGAAATCAATGCTGACGGTATCGGCCGTGACGCAAGCATTCTTGTTAACAAAATTAAAGCTGCTCAATACGTACGTAACAACCCAGGTGAAGTTTGCCCAGCTAAATGGCAAGAGGGTTCTGCAACACTTAAACCAAGCCTTGACCTTGTAGGCAAAATCTAAGGAGTTCGATCAAAATGATACTAGATGCAGATATAAAAACACAACTATCCCAATACCTTCAGTTAATGGAGAACGATATTTTACTTAAAGTAAGCGCAGGAGACGATAACGTATCTAAAGATATGTTAGCTCTAGTAGACGAATTAGCTACTATGTCATCTAAGATTACAGTAGAAAAAGTTGAATTAGAGAGAACACCAAGCTTTAGCGTAAACCGCCCTGGTGAAGACACTGGTGTCGTATTCGCTGGTATTCCATTAGGACACGAATTTACATCATTAGTGTTAGCTTTACTACAAGTAAGTGGACGCGCTCCAAAAATTGAACAAAAATTAATCGATCAAATTAAAAACATTCAAGGCGAATATCATTTTGAATCTTATATCAGCCTAAGTTGTCATAACTGTCCTGATGTTGTACAAGCTCTTAACGTAATGAGCGTTCTTAACTCTAGTATTACACATACTATGATTGATGGCGCTGCATTCAAAGAGGAAGTAGAAAGCAAAGACATCATGGCAGTACCAACTGTTTACCTAAACGGCGAATCTTTCGGAAGCGGTCGTATGACACTTGAAGAAATTTTAGCTAAAATGGGTAACGGTCCAGATGCATCAGAGCTTTCTGATAAAGATCCATACGATGTTCTTGTTGTTGGTGGCGGCCCTGCTGGTGCAAGTGCAGCAATTTACGCAGCACGTAAAGGCATCCGCACTGGTATCGTTGCTGAGCGCTTCGGTGGTCAAGTAATGGATACTATGGGCATTGAGAACTTCATCAGCGTGAAAAAGACTGAAGGTCCTAAGCTAGTAGCAAGCCTTGAAGAGCACGTAAAAGAATACGACATCGATGTAATGAATCTACAACGTGCGAAACGTTTAGAGAAAAAAGAACTTATTGAAGTGGAACTTGAAAACGGCGCCATTCTGAAAAGTAAGAGCGTAATCGTTTCTACAGGTGCTCGCTGGCGTAATGTTGGCGTACCAGGTGAAGCTGAGTTCAAAAATAAAGGTGTAGCATACTGCCCACACTGTGACGGTCCATTATTCACTGGAAAAGACGTAGCAGTTATCGGCGGAGGTAACTCTGGTATTGAAGCGGCTATCGACTTAGCAGGTATCGTTAAGCACGTAACTGTTCTTGAATTCATGCCAGAATTAAAAGCTGATGCTGTATTACAAGAGCGTCTTAACAGCTTACCAAACGTAACTGTTCTGAAAAACGTTCAAACGAAAGAAATCACTGGTACTGACAAAGTAAACGGTATTTCTTACATCGATCGTGAAACTGAAGAAGTTCATCACGTTGAATTACAAGGTGTATTCGTACAAATCGGTCTTGTTCCAAACACAGACTGGTTAGGCGAAACAGTTGAACGCGCTCGCGGTGAAATCGTAACAGACAAGCACGGCGCTACAAACGTACCAGGAGTGTTTGCTGCAGGTGACTGTACAAATAATCCGTACAAACAAATCATCATCTCTATGGGTTCAGGTGCAAACGCAGCTTTAGGTGCATTTGATTACTTAATCCGTAACTAATAAAAAACAGGTGCCTTGGCACCTGTTTTTTATTAACCTAATGTATAAACTAAAAACCTCTCATTCCCATTCTTCTCATAAGCACCTGGCAATCTAACTTCTTTCTTCAGCTCAAACGCAGTCTGATTTTCTAAGAAGAAAATATAGTCCTCAGAAGGATAATATAAAATAATATCCACTTCTCTCCCCGTTTCTTCTACTGAAAGCAAAATGTTATTTACTACATTCATAAACACTTGTACAGAAAATGGATTAAAGAAATAAAAACGGTTATCGCGTGGATCAATCTCATATTCCTGCGCTAAACAACATTGGAATTGAATTTTCCCCTTACTGTTTCGTGCCTTTCGTGCATAACGATCTCGATTATCCATCGCTTCTTTATAAAACTCTTCATTCATTTCAATTCCAACTGCTGAAGCACCACATTTATGATGCATATAAAAGTTTAATCGCCCTTTTCCGCACCCAAAGTCTACAATTCGGTCGCTACTTCGTATTTCATATTGATTCAATAACTCATCTAACCCGCTATACGGTGTCGGTTCATAGCGATGATAATGCATAGACTTGTTAAACCCTTTTTGCTCACCGACTGTTTTTATATGTAAAACTGCATCGTAATATTGTTCGTTCATTCGTCTTCTCCTATTAGAAAATGGTACTTATTATTATACACCATGTACTGGAGGCTCATTTTTCATCAAATTAATAGGTACGTGAAATTATATTAACGATTTTCTTAATATATCTATCGTAACTTCAAATATATCAACGATTTTCTCAATATATCTATCATAACTCAAAATATATCAACGGTTTTTCAAATATATCGATTTGCCGACAATTCACGACAAAAAAACAGGGGCTCTCTAGCCCCTGTCTTCTAACACTTTCAATACAGTTTGTTTCAATATTTCTACCCCATCCATAATACAACTATGATCAAACCTCATATACGGATGGTGTAATCCAGGTTGTAGGTCTGCTCCTAGTCCAAGCATGACAGCTTTTAAATGTGGTCTTTTCACTGTATAGTAATGGAAATCATCGCTTCCTGTCGTATAGAGAGGCCCTGTGCATCTCTCTTCCCCATACACTTCGAGAATACCTTTACGCATAAAGCGCTCTGCTTCTTCGGAAACCTCTGCTCCTGGTGCAAGATCCATCCATTCGTATGAAGTTTTTGATCCCATCGATGCAGCTGATTCTATTACATGCTCAATCTTTTTCTTTAATTCTTCTAATAGTATATTACTCTCTGCTCTTACATCTAAACTGAAATGACCATTTCCCGGAATAATATTTAAATTATCACCACCAGCTTGGCATCTCGTCATTTTTACTGAATAAGAACTTTGCGGTGGCAGCCAAATATTTTTCAAACCGATATTAATCATGGAAATGACATCAATTGCATTCACACCTTGATGTGGTCTTGCCCCGTGTGCATCCTCCCCATGAATCATACCCTCTAAAAATCCTGCTGCTCCATGACGAATAGATGGGGCTGCTTGTTTCAAAGATAGTTCTTCAATTGGTCTTAGATGGACGCCAAATAAGAAATCAGCATCATCTACAGCACCTTTCTCCACCATCTTCAAAGCACCATTCCCCTTCTCTTCTGCTGGCTGAAAAATAAATCTAACCGTACCACTTTTCCATCTCATATTTTTCAATTGTAAAATAAGTCCCATTACAATGGTCATATGAGCATCATGGCCACATGAATGGTTCGCTTTAAATTCTCCATTTACTTCTTGCCAAAGTGCATCCATATCAGCACGAATCGCAATAACTGGATTCCCGCCTCCAATCTCAGCAATTACACCTGGACAATCATCAAATGTTCTATATGAAATTCCTTCTTCTTTTAAAAAGTCAGTAATATACGCTGTCGTTTCATATTCTTTCCAACTTACTTCAGGGTTTTCGTGTAAATGCTGAAAAATCTCCGTTAAGCGCTCTTGTAGTTCTAATGTTTTCAACGTTCCAGTCTCCTTCCCACATTACAAACGATTCGGGTTAATTATACTTATGAAAAACAGATGTTTTTATGAACATATTGAATTTTAAGAAAAAAGTCAATTATTTATTTTTAAATACTTAAAAAGCTTACTCTGCACTTATATTACAAACTAAACAAACAACTAGAACATTCCTTATTTTCTGTTTTTTATGTTGACGCTTACATAAACTTTTAGTTATCATAACCTAATAAACGTCTATTTTACGACAATTCTAAAAATACAAACAAACATACGTAACAAGGAGGAACTTTATGAAAAAAGAAATACCTTTTGGAATAGCGATTATCCCTATTATCATTACCGTTGCAGTTATGATGGTTACAATTGTTGTATTAAAACAAACCCCTCACGTTCCACTTATTATTGGTACAACCGTTGCTTCTATTGTCGCTTGGCGTTACGGTTACAAATGGAATGATCTTGAAGAAGCAATGTATAAAGGGATTCGTCTTGCATTACCTGCTATCGTCATTATTATTCTTGTTGGCTTAACAATTGGTGCTTGGATTGGCGGTGGAATCGTCGCAACGATGATTTATTACGGTTTAAAACTTTTAACTCCATCACTATTTTTAGTTTCCATTACCGTCATTTGTTCTATCGTTGCATTAGCAATTGGTAGCTCTTGGTCTACAATGGGAACAATTGGTGTTGCTGGAATGGGAATTGGCCTAAGTATGGGAATTCCAGCTCCAATGGTTGCTGGTGCCATTATTTCAGGCTCTTATTTTGGCGATAAAATGTCACCGCTTTCAGATACAACTAACTTAGCCGCAGGATTAACAAATACAGATTTATTCGCACACATTCGTCATATGTTATTTACTACAGTTCCAGGTTTAATTATTACTCTTATCGTCTACGCAGTCTTAGGAAAAAGCTTCGGCGCTAACAATATTGATGCGAAGAGCATCGATCAAACGTTACAAGTATTGCAACAAAACTTTGTTATCTCGCCTTTTCTACTCATTATACCCGTAGTCGTTATGGTATTGGTCGCTAAAAAAGTCCCTGCTATACCAGCGATTCTCGTCGGTATTATTTTAGGATTCTTATCACAAGTCTTTATTCAAGGTGGTTCTGTCTCAGCATCTGTCAGTGCACTCCAAGCTGGATTTGTTATAGACACTGGAAACAAGCTAGTAGACGAACTATTTAACCGCGGTGGCTTAGATTCGATGATGAATACAGTCTCTATGACAATTGTCGCTATGACTTTCGGAGGAGTATTAGAACATACAGGTATTCTTCGCTCAATTGTAAATCAAATTTTAAAGTTAGCGAAATCAGCAAAAGGGCTTATCGCTTCTACTATCGCATCTTGTTTTGCAACAAACCTTACTTGCTCTGAACAATATATTTCAATTGTTGTCCCTTCAAGAATGTACGCAAATGCATACATGGAAAAAGGACTACATTCAAAAAACTTATCCAGAGCATTAGAAGATGGCGGAACATTAACTTCTGTCTTCGTTCCTTGGAATACGTGCGGTGTATTTATTCTCGCTACACTTGGCGTAGGTGCATTTGAATATGCCCCTTATGCTATTTTGAATTTCATCGTACCTATTATCTCAATCATTTATGGTATAACAGGCTTCACAATTGTAAAACTATCAGACATTGAAAAAGCAGAACTACTAAAGAAACAAAAAGCTCAACTAGAAGCTTAAAAATAGCGGTAAATTCAGTTCATATAGTGCGCGAGGTCGCCCTTGTTGATAGGGCATTTCCTCGCCGCAAATATGAGCATACCCGTAATCAACTAATTTCTTTAACAACCTTTCTGTCGATCTTCGAGTCACTTGTAAGTACTCAGAAAGATCAGCTGCTGTAAACTTCAATGACGGGTGCGATTGACTAAATTGAATGATTTTTGACAAGTTGGCCGGACTAAGCTTTGTTTCCTTCGCTATTTTCATTAGTTCCGGATTATCATTTTTCAAACTTTGTACTCTCTGTTCTTTCGGGAACGGACCAAACAAATCTTTATCACTTGTTAGTATATAAAAACAACGATCTATTGGATTGTTCTTTGCAAAACTTTGAGCAATTTTTGCATTTTGCTCCGCTTCTTTCACGGTTTTCCCATAACCAAATCCAATAGCTATCGTTCCTTCTACGCTCGCAAACAAGTTATCTATCGCATTTGTTTTAATAATTGATTCGATATCACCACGAGTTGTATACAAAATGCATGTCATTTCATCCACTTGTTTAAATGAACCACGTAGTTCTTTTGAAATGACATCTAGTTTTTCAAGCAAACTCGTTCGTAATTCTAAGGAAGAAATAATACAAGCACCAACAGTAGCTGAATAGCTTTTTGCTAACTCAGCTTTTATTTTTGCATCTTTTAGCCCATGTATAATGGATTGTGTTGGATCAATCATACGCTCTGAAGGAACACCTATTTTTTGAAGCTCGTCGTAAACAGCGTGAATACTAGTTAAAGCTAAATGAGCCTCTCCAGATTGATATTTAGCTACATGAAAATCGATAACTCTATTTATCTCATCTTTACTCCACAGCATATTTTCATAATCCAACACTTGCGGGCTTTCTTTTATACCGATATCATGGAACACATTTGTAATAAAAGAGCGGTCTACTAAATCGATGGAAATGTTATGTGGTTGAATACTTTGATGATACATGATAGAAAGAATTGAAGATGCGACAGTTGTCTCGTCTTGCTGTAAGTATATACTTGGAATTCGTAATTGTTCTCTTATTTCTTTTGCCATATAATAAGGTAAAGCACCTGAGAAAAAGATGACATCACAAGGCTTTAAACACTTTAATAGTTCAGAAGATTCCGCCGGATGAAGGTAAATATATGGATCAATTTCTATTCCTTCTAATTTTTGAGCAATGGGAAAAAGGTTGTCCATAAATTCCTTTGAACCGACAACTGCAATTTTTATCATCATTTTCTCTAACTCCTTATCATTAATTAACGACTATTTAACGTCAACTATATCAAATGTATAAAACTATTGTAAACAGGAAGGGGTTTCTATTCAATGAAAATTACAGCTATTCATCTTTACGCAATTCGTTTACCGCTTCGCAATCCGTTTGTTATTAGTTATGGCTCTTATTCTGATATGCCCTCTATTATCGTCAAAATGGAAACGGATGAAGGTATTATCGGTTACGGTGAAGGCGTTGCTGATGATCACGTCACAGGTGAATCATGGGAAAGTACTTTCCATACTTTAAAACATACGCTAACCCCTGCTCTAATCGGGCAAAATCCAATGAATATCGAAAAAATACACGACATGATGGACAATACAATTTACGGTGTTCCAACAGCGAAAGCCGCAATTGATATTGCTTGTTTTGATATAATGGGCAAAAAACTAAATCAACCTGTATATCAATTAATTGGCGGGCGCTACCATGAAGAATTCCCTGTCACTCACGTTTTAAGTATTGCCGATCCAGAAAACATGGCTGAAGAAGCTGCTTCTATGATTCAAAAAGGTTACCAATCTTTCAAAATGAAAGTTGGTACAAATGTAAAAGAAGATGTAAAACGTATTGAAGCTGTACGAGAACGTGTAGGAAATGACATCGCTATTCGCGTTGATGTAAACCAAGGCTGGAAAAATAGCGCAAACACATTAACAGCACTACGTTCATTAGGACATTTAAACATTGACTGGATTGAACAACCTGTTATCGCGGACGATATTGATGCCATGGCTCATATTCGTTCTAAAACAGACCTCCCGCTTATGATTGATGAAGGATTAAAAAGTTCTCGTGAAATGCGCCAAATTATTAAATTAGAAGCTGCTGATAAAGTAAATATAAAACTAATGAAATGCGGCGGCATATATCCAGCTGTAAAGCTCGCTCATCAAGCAGAAATGGCAGGCATTGAATGCCAAGTGGGATCAATGGTCGAATCATCTGTTGCCTCTTCCGCAGGATTCCATGTCGCTTTCTCAAAGAAAATCATTACGAGCGTAGAGCTAACAGGGCCATTAAAATTCACAAAAGACATCGGAAACTTACATTACGACGTACCATTCATTCGCTTAAACGAAAAGCCTGGACTCGGCATTGAAATAAACGAAGATACATTACAAGAACTCACCGTCTTTCAAGACGTTGTAAGCTAAAGGAGGACTATCATATGGCGGTTCTATACGAAGGAACATTAAAACAAAATAACAATCCATTTCACGTTACATTACTATCACTAGAGCACATCGAACAAATTTTATCACTACAAAACATTGTAGTTGAAGCACTAGAAGATAAAAGTCGTTTACAACCACTATCGTTAGAAGAATTTCAATACATTCTAGAAGGAAACGGCATGATGATCGGTGCTTTTATCGAAAACGAACTCATCGCATTTCGCGCTCTACTCGTCCCTCCTATCGATGATGAACATTTAGGGCTCGATATTGGTTTGCCAGAAAGTGAACTACACCGCGTTATCTATCAAGAAATCTCAAACGTTCATCCGAACTGCCGAGGAAATGGGATGCAAAAAATATTAGCAAACGTCATCATGGACGAATTACAAAAAGAAGATAGCAAATATGATTATGTATGCTGCACCGTTGCTCCTTTTAACATCCCGAGTTTGAAGGATAAGTTTGCGCAAGGGATGGCGATTGCTGCACTAAAGGAGAAATATGGTGGTAGTCTGCGGTATGTTTTTGTGAAGAAATTGCGCGGAGATAAAGAAAGCGATTGGACGGATATTCAAAGTATTCTAATGAGTGATGCTAGTGGACAGCAGGCTTTGCTTTCGGAGGGGTATCTCGGGTATGAGATGGAGAAAACAGCAGATACTTTCATTGTGAAGTTTGGGCGATAATCTATATACTCGAAAAGAGGAGATGTCTGCTGTGACCTCTTCTCTTTTCGATTTGTTGAACAATCCTGTAGTAAATGAAATTATATCAACGATTTTTCGAATATATCTATCATAACTTACAATATATCAACGATTTTTAAAATATATCTATCAAAACTCACAATATATCAACGATTCGACAAGAAATATCGATTTACAGACAAAAATCGATATCCCTTCCTAAACCGTCATCTTCCAACTAGATAACGCTAACCAATTCTCCATTTCTTTATAATCAGGCATTATCTTCCCGACAAGACGCCAAAAAGATCGATCATGATTTAAATGAACCATATGACACATTTCATGAACAACTACATAGTCAATTACTCGCTGTGGTGCCATTGCTAGCTTCCAATTGAATGTTAGTTGTAAATTCGAATCGCAAGTACCCCAAGTACGACTACTATCTGTAATACGAATAGAACGTGGTTTTGTTTTAAAGTTACTTTGATGCGCTTTAATACTCTTCTCTACTAATGACTTACACTGCTTATAGTAAAATCGTTTTAAAGCTTGCTGTATTTTCTCATCCTTTAGCTCTTTTACATAAATATGTAACTTATCCCCTTCAAAAATCGCATTGTCTTGCTCAATGCTTGCATCTTGGGAAATCTGTATCGGATACGTATTCCCTAAATACAAAAAGCCCTCTCCTTGATCATAATCCTTTTCCTGTGGTCCATGCGCTCGCTCCGCCATTTCCTTACGTGTTGTCTGAATCCAATCCCACTTCTCCTCTAGCAACTGGACTAAGTATTCAACAGGTGTTCCTTTCGGAGCCTGCACTTCCACATTTCCATACGAATCCACAAAAAGACGCACGGACTTTTTCTTCTTATAAGTTATATGAAAATTAATTGTCTCACCTAAATATGTATGTACCATTTCATCACCTAGCATAGTATTTTTACAAATAAAAAAGAGTAGGATACGAACGTCCTACTCTACCTATTATATCATTTACTGCTTTAGCAAGCTTATCACCCTCTATACTTTACACCTAATCCCTTAATGAAATTCCTTGCGTATCTATCGCCGCACTCTTTGTAATTTTTATGACCTTTTTTTCTTAATAGAGCGCCTAACTCTCCTTTTGTTACCGTAACGCCTACGCTATCTAATATATCAAGTACATCCTCACTCGTTAAAGATAGTGCGATTTTCATTTTCTTTAGAAGAAGGTTATTGGCACTCTCCTTGCTCTGTACAGGTGCAGGCTGCCCTGGTTTCGGATCTTGCTTTCCTCTTTTTAAAGTAATAAATCCATTTAAAAATGCCTCTAACATCATCATATCGCATGTTAATACGTACTCATCTTCAGCTACCTCATCATTTTCAGCTTCATGCTGAGGAGCCCTCTTTATTTTTGTAAGCATATCAACTACGTCTTCTTTCGTTACTTCCATCCCGCCAAGTTTAAAGATTTCTACCATATCTATATCTCTTATGTCTAAAGCGTATCGTACTCTTTTTAATATATCGTTGTTGCTCATTGCCATTGGGTTTCCTCCTGAAATGTTGATTATTTATTCAGCAGTTAAAGTTTATCCTATAACGTGCTTTAAATTATCATGTTTAATCTAACCTTTTAGTTATTATCCGCTAAATTAATACTTTAACATTTTAAAGATATGTTTTATAGTCTTACCCGAACTTTTCTCTATCATTGTATCTACACAGCTCTTACGTGTTTTTTATATGCCTATAAAAAGATTTCTCTCTTAACATTAACTAAAAGAAAAAAACAGTGCTTTGATTTCTCAAATACACTGTTCTTTTCCAGCTCTACGCTTATTTTCAACTCACTCATGTCATACATGAAATGATTTAACTGCTTAAAAGTTAAACCGTCTCACTATCCTGAGCCACACCAACACTATCCTCAAACTTATCCAACAAAGCACGCACCTCATCAGTCGATTTCGTACTCATCAATTGATTTCTCAATTCAGCAGCTCCAGGGAAGCCTTTTACATAAATTTTGAAGAAGCGGTGAAGCCCTGTGATTGAGCGTGGCAGTACTTCTGCATATTGATCTTGAAGATCAAGTTGTAGTCTTAAAAGATCTAGGTGCTCTTTACTGCTATGCTCTCTTGGCTCTTTTTCAAAAGCAAATGGATTTTTGAAGATGCCTCGTCCGATCATTACGCCATCAATGCCGTATTTTTCAGCTAGTTCCAGCCCCATTTTACGATCAAGGATGTCTCCATTGATTGTTATTAACGTATTTGGTGCAATGCGGTCACGTAATTTTTTTATTTCCGGAATTAGTTCCCAATGCGCATCTACTTGGCTCATTTCCTCTCTTGTGCGTAAATGAATAGAAAGGTTTGCAATATCTTGTTTGAAAATGTGCGTTAACCAATCTTCCCACTCGCTTAACTCTTTAAAGCCAAGTCTTGTTTTTACGCTGACAGGTAGTCCGCCCGCTTTTGCTGCTTGGATAAGTTCTGCTGCAACGTCTGGACGTAGAATAAGGCCACTGCCTTTTCCTCTTGATGCAACGTTCGGAACTGGGCAACCCATGTTAATATCGATACCTTTAAATCCTAGCTCTGCCATACCGATACTCATTTGACGGAAGTATTCAGGATTATCTCCCCAAATATGTGCTACCATCGGTTGTTCATCTTCTGTAAAAATCAAACGGCCACGTACACTTTTCATACCTTCTGGATGGCAATAGCTATCCGAGTTTGTAAACTCTGTGAAAAATACGTCCGGACGACCTGCTTCACTTACTACGTGACGGAAAACAACGTCTGTCACATCTTCCATTGGTGCAAGTACGAAAAATGGTCGTGGTAATTCACGCCAAAAATTATCTATCATTTTAAATTCAAATCCTCTCACTATGAATACAATTTCAAAATCTCAATTTATAATTTGTGAAAATCAGCAATATTTATTTTAACTAAAATCGCTTATGAATGGTATTTTTGTAAACCAAAAAGCAGATGGTATAGATTTTCCTATATCAACTGCTTTCCTATTATACTAACTTAAGCCAAGCCACACACTCGACATGAGTCGTATGCGGGAACATATCAACAGGTTGTACTTCCTGTGTTTTATATCCGCCTTCTTCTAGTACTTTTAAATCACGTGCTAATGTTGCTGGGTTACACGATACGTATACGACGCGGTTTGGCTTCATGTCGATGATTGTGTTTAGTAACGCTTCGTCACAGCCTTTACGCGGTGGGTCTACGACCATTGTGTCGGCGATTACGCCTTCTTTGTACCATTTTGGAATGACTACTTCTGCTTCTCCTACGCCAAATTCAGCGTTTGTCATGTTGTTTAGTGCTGCGTTTCGGTTTGCGTCTTCGATTGCTTCTGGGACGATTTCAACGCCGTACACTTTTTTCGCTTTTTGCGCTAGGAATAACGAGATTGATCCGATTCCGCAATAGGCATCGATTACTGTTTCGTTACCATTTAATTTTGCGTATTCTAACGTTTTATCGTATAGCACTTTCGTTTGTTCTGGGTTTACTTGATAGAATGAACGTGCTGAAATCGCAAATTTAATGTCACCGATAAAGTCATAAATATATTCTGATCCGTATAGTACTGTCGTTTTGTCTCCGAAAATTACGTTTGTACGCTTCGTATTTACGTTTTGAACAATTGATTTTACTTCTGGGAATTTCGCTGCAATTTCTTCAATGATTGCGTTTTTGTTCGGCAATTCTGCTGTACGCGTAATGAAGACAAGCATAATTTCCCCTGTTACTTGTCCGTAACGAGCCATTACGTGACGAAGTGTTCCTTTGTTACGCTCTTCGTTGTACGCAGTGATACCGTGCTTTTCACAAATACGTTTTACTTCTTGGATTAATGTATCGTTTTCTTCTGCCTGAATTAAGCATGATTCCATATTAATGATGTCATGCGTTCCTTGGCGATAAAAACCAGCTACAAGTCCGCCTTCACGTTCTCCGATTGGTACTTGTGCTTTATTACGGTATACCCACGGATTCTTCATGCCAAGTACAGGATGAACAGGAACATCAGCTAGTCCTCCGATACGCTGCATAACGTCACGTACTTGTTTTTCTTTCGCTTGTAATTGTCCTTCATAAGTTAAGTGCTGAAGCTGACAACCGCCGCACTGATTATATACTGGGCATTCAGCATCTTTACGATATGGACTTTCTGTATGAAGCTTCATTAAACGACCAAATGCGAAGTTTTTCTTCACTTTAATAATTTTAATTTGTGCTTCTTCACCTGGTAATCCGTTTTTAACGAAAATAGGATAGCCCTTTACTTTCGCAACACCGGCACCATCATGTGTTAAATCTTCAAATACTACATCTATAAACTCGTTTTTCTCAACTGGTGGCGTCATTTTAGTACTCATTTTCCGACCTCTCTTTTTCATAACACTGCGTTACATTTTATCATACTTATATGGTCTTTTTCTATTGGAAGAAAAAAAGCTATTGACGATACTTCTCTGTTAATGTTACGCTACTACTAATTTAATACGGACGATGTTACCTCATATATACTTGATAATATGGATCGAGAGTTTCTACCCGGCAACCTTAAATTGCTGGACTATGGGGAAAACTAATGAATATTAGCCTATGCGCAAAAAAGGACTCATATTGATTAGCTTTCTCTCATAGATGAAAGTGAATCCATATGGGTCTTTTTTTATTTTTATTTTTCTAAAAGGTCAGACATCTTACGTATGACATAAAACCTCGTTCTTTTATTTTTAGTAATATAACGAGCGTTTTATGTACAAACTTTATACGAACTTCTGAAAGGGGCAACTACATGCAATATGTAATGAGCATTATCGGTATTCTTGCCGTGTTAGGTTTATGTTTTGCTTTGTCAAACAACAAAAGTAAAATCAACTTCCGTGCAATTGCAATTATGATTGGTTTCCAAATTTTAATCGGTTGGTTTATGTTTGCTACAAAGGTTGGTCAACAAATCATTATTTTCATTAGTAAAGTTTTCAACAAACTAATTAAACTTGGTACGACAGGTGTCGATTTTCTCTTTAATGGAATTCACAGAGATTTTGTCTTTTTCTTAAACGTATTATTAATTATCGTATTTTTCTCAGCACTACTTTCAATCTTTAGTTATTTAGGTGTTTTACCATTCATCGTTCGCGTTGTCGGCGGTGCTATTTCAAAAATTACTGGTTTACCACGCGTTGAATCATTCCACGCAGTAAACTCTGTATTCTTCGGTTCAAGTGAAGCGTTAATCGTTATTAAAAACGATTTACAGCATTTCAATAAAAACCGTATGTTTATCATTTGTTGTTCTGCGATGAGCTCCGTTTCTGCTTCTGTTACAGCATCATACGTAATGATGTTAGATGCAAAATACGTACTAGCAGCTCTTCCGCTAAATTTATTCTCAAGCTTAATCGTTTGTTCGTTATTAACACCAGTTGATACGAAAAAAGAAGATGAAGTGATTCAGAAATTTGATAGAACTCTATTCGGAGACAGCTTTATCGGCGCAATGATTAACGGTGCGCTTGATGGTTTAAAAGTAGCTGGTATCGTTGCCGCATTAATGATCGCCTTTATCGGTGTGATGGAAGTTGTAAACTACGTAATTAGTGCTGCTTCAGGTGCAATGGGACATGCTGTTACTTTACAACAAATCTTCGGTTACGTACTTTCTCCATTCGCATTCTTAATGGGTATTCCAACTCAAGATATTATCCCAGCTGGTGGTATTATGGGTACAAAGATTGTTTTAAATGAGTTTGTAGCAATCCTTGATTTAAAAGACACAGCTACAACATTAGCTCCACGTACAGTTGGAATCGTTACAGTATTCTTAATTAGCTTCGCAAGTATTAGCCAAATTGGTGCAATCGTTGGTACAATCCGTGCCCTTTCTGAAAAACAAGGAAGCGTTGTTTCTAAATTTGGTTGGAAAATGCTATTTGCATCAACACTTGCTTCTATTTTATCTGCGACAATCGCTGGATTGTTTATTTAATAAAAAATCACCTTACTTTAACAAGTAAGGTGATTTTTTTGATTCTTTATGAAACCGAACGGAATTCGACTACTTCCTCGTTACTAATAAGTTTTCCTTCGTGTATGCCTTTTACTGAAATAACCATAACAGATTTATCTTCTCCTTCAAGCTTTCCTAAAGAGAATAAATAGATTAAATTTTCTTTTTGTAACATCCATTGTTTGCCATTTACTCGACCTAATATTCTTTTTTCTGAAGATGGCTTTATTTCTCCAACATACTGACATTCTCCAAAAGAAGTTTTTATTATATTCTTCTCTGTATCAATTACTAGATGCTGGAATAGTTCTAGGTTTCTACTTGAAACAATTTCAATTTCATGGTTACTTTTTTGCTTAAATTGAAGTTTTCCATCACTTGTATTAGATAAACTACTATTCTCAACGGCGTTTCTAAAAAAGTTATATTCTTCTTCTGTAATACCAAAGTTAGGATGATACGGCTTCACCTGTTTATCTATATGCCCTGATATGTAGTTTACGTACCACTCTTTATCATTCTTCACATGATCACTCATCTTTTTAGTAATAACCTCTACTTTTTTACGTGTATCACGATCCATCTCTAGTGTCATGATATCCGCCGTCACTTCCGCATTCATAAGATGCGATGGAATATACTCTTCCACACTATTCGCTTTACTCACTTCACTTTGGCAACCAACTATAAATAGTGATATGAAAAAGATATATATTATTTTTTTATATTTCATTTCTATTCTCCACTCCATACATTATTCTTACTTAGTTTTATAGCGGTTTTTATTATAGTATAAAATCTTTATATTTTAATAAAATCCATATCTGTATGCAAAATTGCATATTAATAAGTCTTCTTCTTACTTTAAAATTAGCTTAAATCACTTTCCAAATTATACAAATAACAAGTTTAAAATGTTATAATTTTCAAAAAACCATTGGAGGATATTATGAAAGCCCACGCAATTTTCGATTTCTTACATTTACTAGTCTTAACGCTGAAAAGCTATTATGTATGGGGAATGCCTATCTATGTCTTCGTTATTCCTCTTATCTTTGTAGTCGGTTATATTATTATTAATTCTAATAAGAAACAAAAAAATACATCTATTCAAAGTCACTAATCTATTACCTTAATAGCCTCCTAAAAATCATATTCCTCTCATTTTCTTCAAATGATATGATGAACAAGGGTATATCCCCACCACTCTTATAGCGGTGGGGATTTTAATGTCAATATGCAACATACTACACAATAGAAGGTGATTTTCATGAGAAAATACGCAGCAATTGCTTTATGTACGTCTGCCATTCTAGCAGGCTGTAATACTAACAATGTAAGTCTAGAACCTAAAAAAGAGAAAACGGCTCAAGGGATTAAGAAACAAGAAGAGACTGTGCAAAAACAAGGTAAAATCTCATATAATGCAGTTACACACGAATCTACAAACACAAGTATTCATATTACAGACATAAAAGATTCTTTAAATGAAGTACAATATAAAATTTGGCGCACAGCTGATGGCAAGGAAAGTGCTAAATCTTTTTCTTCTAAAGAAAAAGAGAAGCAATTCACACTTCCTTTTGATATAAAGGAATTTGAAGGAAAACGCGGTGAGTTCCAAATTGAAGCAACAGGAATGAAAGAAGATGGGAAAACAATCCCGCTTACGAAATCTACTATTACTTTCGAACAAAAGGTTCCTGTTCTTATGTATCACGCAATTGATGATTATCATGGTCAAGGTATTAAAGACTTATTCGTATCACCAGCTAACTTTGAAGCACAAATGAAACATTTAAAGGACAATGGTTATACGCTGTTAACGTTTGAACGCTGGGGCGATATAAATAAAGTAAATAAACCGATTTTCGTTACATTTGATGACGGTATGAAAAATAATATGAATGCATTTCGCGTTTTACAAAAGCTAAAAGATGATACTTTTAAACCGGCAGCAACAGAATATATGATTGTTGATAACGTTGATGTAGAAGGAGCATTGTCTACTTCTGAAATAAAAGAAATGGTTGATTCCGGCATTTTCTCGGTGCAATCTCATACTGCAACACATGCAGACTTACCGAAAATTACAAACTATGAGGAAGAGTTAAAAGGTTCAAAAGAAAAACTAGAAAAAATAACAGGTAAGCCTGTTATCGCGATTGCTTATCCATTCGGTCATGTAGATGATAAGGTTGTTACAGAAACGAAGAAGTATTATCAATTTGCGACGACGACAAAGCCTGGGCAATTCATTACGAAGGGTGAACCTGATGAATTGTTAAAGATGAAGCGCGTTCGTATACACCATACAACGACTGTAGAGCAGTTTGCTTCTTCAATTAAGTAAATATAAGGGCTCAATACATTTTGAGCTCTCTTTTTACTTTATATTTATATATATTTTTAGAATTTTCTTGTATTATATATAGTAAGAAATCTTTCAAATTAAAGGAGATTATACATATGTCATTTGAACAAACGTTAGAGAAATATGCTGCTCTTGCAGTTAATGTTGGTGTTAATATTCAACCTGGACAAACTTTATCAATTAGTGCACCTCTTGAAGCTGTACAATTTGTACGCCTCGTTACAGAAAAAGCATATAAATCTGGTGCAAAACACGTATATGTAGATTGGAATGATGAGACGTTAACACGCTTAAAGTTCGATCTAGCTCCTGAAGAAGCTTTCGCTGAATTTCCATCTTGGAAAGCACATGCTCGTGAAGAATTAGCAAAAGAAGGCGCTGCATTTATGTCTATCTATGCAGAAAACCCTGATTTATTAAAAGGTGTAGAAGCATCGCGTATTGCAACAGCTCATAAAGTAGCTGGAGAAGCGATGAAAGTATACCGTGATTACGTACAAGCCGATAAAGTAAGCTGGTGTGTAATTTCTGTTCCTACGAAAGAATGGGCTGCGAAAGTATTCCCTGACGTAGCGCCAGAAGAACAAGAAGCAAAGTTATGGGATGCTATTTTCAAAGCTACTCGTGCTGATTTAGAAAATCCTGTAGAAGCATGGAAAGAACATGATGAAACATTACATACAAAAGTGGATTACTTAAACGAAAAGCATTATAAAGCTCTTCACTATACAGGTCCTGGAACAGATTTAACAATCGAACTTCCAGAAAAACATGTATGGGCTGGTGCTGGTAGCTTAAATGAAAAGAACGTACCATTTATGGCTAATATTCCAACTGAAGAAGTATTTACAATGCCACTTAAAACAGGTGTAAACGGCCAAGTTTCTAGTACAAAACCGTTAGTATTTGCAGGTAATATTATCGATAATTTCACGTTAACATTTGAAAACGGACGTATCGTAGACTATAAAGCTGAAGCTGGTGAAGAAGCTTTAAAACATTTAGTAGAAACAGATGAAGGTTCTCACTTCTTAGGAGAAGTAGCTTTAGTACCTCATGACTCACCAATTTCAAACACAAATGTTTTATTCTACAATACACTATTTGACGAAAATGCATCTTGCCACCTTGCAATCGGAAATGCTTATGCATTTAACTTAGTTGGCGGAAAAACAATGTCTAAAGAAGAACTTGCTGAAAACGGCGCAAACGCTAGTATCACACACAACGACTTCATGATTGGATCAGCTGAGCTTGATATTGACGGTATTACTGCTGATGGCAGACATGAGCCTATCTTCCGTAAAGGTAACTGGGCGTTTTAAATTTATTACCATAAAGAAACACATTGGATAATCCAATGTGTTTCTTTATTTATTTGGTTTCAATTCAAATTTTATCGTTCTATTTTCATGCGTAAACTCCGGTCTATACGTAGCGATATACGTATTTTCTTTCGCTACGTCAAATAGCATGATATCTTGAATTTTTTCATCTGATGCTAACTTTTTACTAATAAAGCTATCAGGGTTATTATATTCTTTAAATCTTGTACCTTTCTTATCGGTAATCTCAAATTCATAAAATGCAAAAGGTATTTCCTTTTTACTATTATTTTCTACTTTGAAAATAATCCCCAAAATCTCCTCTTTCTTTTTATTCTCATCATAATCCGGATATCCTAATTTAACTGAATCGATAGTTACTTGCAAACCATCTACGTCTACTGTCTCCCCTATTTTATACACTTTATCTTGAACATCTTCTTGTTTACTTTCATTACTATCTTTAGTCTCAGTGCAAGCACTTAAACTAAAAGCTATGCCAAAAATTAAAACAATTTGACTTACCTTTTTTAACATACTCTTTCCTCCACATAAGACAATATTTCATATGTATCATAACAAAACGCTTTACTCTTTCTTGTCATATTTTGTCGTATTAATTGCTAACTGCACAAATAGAAAAAAGCTATCTTCTACAAAAGATAGCTTTCATGATGCCGATGAAACCTTAAGACCAATGACACCCAAAACAATAAAGAGAATACAAAATGCTTGGAATAAGCTAATATGCTCTTTAAAAAAGTACACACTAATGATTGTAATAAGTAACGTTCCAACGCCAGACCAAATGGCATAAGCAATACTTAAATGAATCTTTTTAACGACGATAGCAAATACGCTGAAACAAATTCCATAAAATACGAAAATAAGTACACTTGGAACGAGCTTTGTTAAACCATTTGATAGTTTCATTGCGATTGTTCCAGCTACTTCAAAAATAATTGTAACAAGTAATAATAGCCAATATACCATACTAGAATCTCCTTCTCTGTTACCTTATAGAGATTCTAGTATACTACTTATAGTCCTAATGAAATATATTTAATTTCTAAATATTCCTCGATGCCGAAATGGCCTCCTTCACGGCCGATACCACTTTCTTTAAATCCACCGAATGGTGCTTGTGCAACTGATGGAAGACCATCGTTTAGACCGATAATACCGTACTCTAACGCTTCACTAATTTGGAATGCTTGGCTAATGTCTTTCGTGAAAATATACGCAGCTAAACCGTATGGTGTATTATTTGCACGTTCGATTACTTCATCAACTGTTTTAAATTTCGCAACTGGTGCCACTGGCCCAAATGTTTCTTCATTCATACAAAGCATCGTATCATTTGCCAACCCAATTACAGTCGGTTGAATGAAATGTCCCTCTAACTCTGCGACCTTTTGACCACCATATAAGACTGTTCCACCTTTTTGAATAGCATCTTCAATATGTTCTTGTACTTTTGAAACTGCATTCTCATCAATAAGTGGCCCGACAGTCGTTCCGTCACCGAAACCGTCTCCTACTTTCAAGTGCCCTACTGCCTTTTGGAACTTCTCTACAAATACTTCGTATACTTCTTCTTGAACGAATACTCGGTTTGTACATATACACGTTTGTCCTGCATTACGGAATTTCGAACCAATCACCGCTTCTACTGCTTTATCTAAATCTGCATCATTCATTACGATAAACGGAGCGTGTCCCCCTAACTCAAGCGAAACTTTTTTCATCGTTTGCGCCGCACTAGCCATTAACTCTTTCCCGATTTCCGTTGACCCTGTAAAGGACACTTTTCGAACGCGACCATCTTCCATCCATGTATCAGCAATTGCTTTTGCACTACCTGTTACGATATTGATTACGCCCTTTGGAATATCTGCTTCATGGGCTAATTCAGCTAATTTCAATGCAGTTAATGGCGTTTGACTTGCCGGTTTCACAACGGCTGTACAGCCTGCTGCAAGCGCTGGGGCTACCTTTCTCGTAATCATAGCAGCTGGGAAGTTCCAAGGTGTAATAGCTGCCATAACGCCAACTGGTTGCTTCATAACTAAAATGCGCTTATTCGGATGAGAAGCAGGAATCATTTCACCGTATACGCGTTTCCCCTCTTCTGCATACCATTCAACAAAACTGTTTGCATAATTTACTTCACCAAGCGCTTCTGCAAACGGCTTTCCTTGTTCCTTCGTCATAATCGCTGCGATCTCTTCTTTATTTTCATCAATAAGCGTAAACCACTTTTTTAACTTCGTGGCACGATCTGCTGCCGTTAACTTAGACCACGTTTTAAAAGCTTCATGCGCAGCATCAACAGCTTGCTTTGCCTCTGTTACTCCGCCTTTTGGTACAGTTGCAAATATTTCCTTCGTCGCAGGATTATTTACTTCAATTTGTTCTTGTAGTGTAATCCACTCACCATTTATATACATCGCCTTTTTATCTATACTCACGAAAGTCGCCTTTTTATCCAATGTTTTCTTCCTCCTCTATGAACTTCTTAATTTTCCTAGTAGCAGCAGATTGACTAATTTGCAAAAACTCAGCCACTTTATAACTTGATCCATACGTTTTATACGCTTTAAGAATAATATTTCTCTCTACCTCTTCCAGCATTTTATAAAGACTTTGCCCTGATTGTTCAACTGCAGCCTCTTGCATAGAGAGTGGCAAATCCTCTACCGTTACAACATCATCGACAGTAATAACAATTCTCTCAATTACATTCTCTATTTCTCTATTGTTTCCTTCCCACGGATATCCGACAAACATTTGTAACGTACTCGGCGCTAGTTTCACATCACGTCCGTACTTTTTATTAAAGTGCTGCAAGTAATGATAAATAAGCGGCAAAATATCTTCTGTTCTCTCTCTAAGCGGGGGAATTGCAATTGGAATAACATTCAAACGATAGTATAAATCTTTCCGAAATGTTCCTTGTTTCACCATCTCGCTTAAATCTCTATTTGTTGCCGCCACAATTCGAACATCTACTTTTTTTAATTCTCTTCCGCCTATAGGACGAAATGTTTTTTCTTGCAATACTTGCAAAAGCTTCGCTTGAATTTCAATCGGCATTTCACCGATTTCATCTAAAAAAAGAGTTCCTTTATGCGCGGATTCTAATAGTCCCTTTTTCCCTTCACGATTCGCACCTGTAAAAGATCCACCTGAATATCCAAAGAGCTCCGATTCAATTAAATTAGTTGGCAATGCCGCACAATTAATTTCATAGAAACTTTCATTCTTACGGTGACTCACTTCATGTAAATGGCGTACTAATCGGCTTTTTCCTACTCCAGTCTCGCCTAAAACGAGAACAGTACTATCCACTACAGATACTTTTTTGATTGTATCGACTATTTTTTGCATAGCTAGACTTTTAAAAATAAGTCCTTCATGCTCATATGTTTCTCTTAATTCTTTTTTATATGTTTTTAGCTGATTATCCATTTCCTCTACCTTTTGACGTAATTGATAGAGTTCAGTAAGGTCGCGAGAATAACTAATCACTCTTCTTAAATTTCCCTCATCATCAAAAACAGGCCTTGTACGAACGTGTAAATACTCTCCTGATTTTGTAGTTTGAACGAGTTCAATTGGCCTCTTTTTTTCAATCACTTCTAATGTCGCTGATGGATAAAAGATTCCATCCTTTTGTAGTTCTTTTACATGCTTACCAACTAACTCTTCTGCAGCTAGTTGGTAGTGCCTTTCACATGTACTATTTACACGCACAACGATCCCTTGCTCATCTGTAACAAAAATTTCGTCAAACGCATATTCAAATACATCTTTTAAATCCATTAACACTCGTTCCTTTTCTGCAACCATCCTAGCCACCCCTAACTTCAAATACATCGATCCACTTCACTACCTTTATTATAAAGTGAATTTTCTGCATTTAATATAGAGTCAGCTAGAATGTTTGCTATTTATACTTCCGTTTTTAAACGCGAGCGATGTTCGTTTGCTCATAACAAGCTTGCAATGATTCTTCAATTATTGTTAAACCTTCTTCAAGTTGATCATCTGTAATAACTAAAGGCATTAACACACGGATAACATTTCCATATGTTCCTGCTGATAATAACAGTAACCCGCGCTTATTTGCTTCTGCACATAGATTAGCCGTTAACGTTTTGTCAGGTGCTTTCGTCTTACGATCTTGAACGACCTCAAATGCACACATTGCTCCTAACCCACGCACATCACCAATGCAATGATATTTATTTTTCATCTCTTCGAATCGGTTCATTACGACTTTTCCTAATTCTATCGCTCTATCATTTAATTTCTCATTTTCTATTACATCGAGAACAGCTAAGGCAGCCGCACATCCTAATGGACTTCCTGCATACGTTCCACCGAGTTCACCTGGTGCAGATTCATTCATAATTTCTTTACGTCCAATGACACCACTTATCGGTACACCAGCCCCTAATGATTTAGACACTGTAATTAAATCTGGAACGACATCATAATGATCAATTGCAAAATATTTTCCTGTACGACTAAAGCCTGTTTGTATTTCATCCGCTACAAATAAGATGCCGTTCTCTGAACAAATGCGACGTACTTCTTGAACAAATTTCTTACTTGGGACGATAAATCCACCTTCCCCTTGAACAGGTTCCATTACAACAGCTGCAATTGTTTCTGGTGCTACTTCCGATATGAAGAAGTTCTTAAACTCTTCAATAATAAAATCATCATACTGCTCTTCCGTTAATCCCTCTGGGCGACGGTATTCGTATGGAAATGGCGCTTTATATACTTCTGGAGCAAAGGGACCAAACCCAAATTTATATGGCTTCACTTTACTTGTCATCGTCATTGTCATTAATGTACGCCCGTGGAAACCTTTAGAAAATGCGATAATACCAGGTCTCTTCGTATATTTACGAGCGATTTTCACCGCGTTCTCAACTGCTTCTGCACCACTATTTAAAAATAGGACTTGCTTATCGAAACTTCCTGGTGCCAATGCCGCAAGCTTTTCCGCTAATTCAATATATGGCTCATACATCATGACATTAAATCCAGTATGAATGTATTGATCGACTTGTTTATGGAGCGCCTCTTTAACCGTTGGATGACAATGTCCTACGTTAATTGTCCCGATTGCTCCTGCAAAATCAATGTACTGATTGCCATCAACATCTGTTACAAGAGCACCATTTGCAGATTGTACAAACGTTGGGATGCCGTTACTTACTCCTTTTGGTACTATATTTTGACGGCGTTCCAATAAAGATGCCGCTTTCGGTCCTGGAATTTGTTCATTTACTTTAGCAAATTTTTTTGTATTCATTGCGTACCCCATCCTTTTCTTTACATTGTTTTCTCTTCTTATTGCAAAATATATGCCAACTTTCTTTTCTAGCATTTATCCTATATTCTTTGTATCCAGGCATAAAAAATAAGTCTATAAAGACTCATTAAGAGTCTTTATAGACTTATTTTCCTTACACATTAGACTTTTCTTTCTCCCAGAAAAACTCACCCGATTGAGAAATAAACTCCCCAACAGAATCTAACACTAAATCAGCAAGTGGTTCTAATGTTGGACGATCCCCCGTACCAGAAAGGACTCCAATTGCATAGCAATCACCGCCATTTTTAGCTAAATGTAAATCCGTTGGCGTATCTCCAACAACCGCAACCTGACATGATTCTAAATTAAATTTCTCACAAAACACTTCTATAATCTTTTTATCTGGTTTTTGCGCAGGGAATGTATCCGAGGCTATAATATAATCAAAAAAGTTCTCCAACTTATATTGTTTTAAAAATAATTCTGTTGGTGCAAAATCATCCGCCGTGACAACCCCTAATATAAATCCTTTATCTTTTAATGCCTGTAACACTTTCGGTAAATCCGCTGTCATTTTCATATGCGAACGATACTCATACATAAGGGAAAATAACTTCTCACTTACCCAATGATGCATCTCTTCTTCTCTAGCAGACTCAATATAATTACAAAGCCCCTTCGCTACATCAAGGCTTGTTCCAGCAGCTATTGCACTCCTCGGATTAACAAATGCTCCCTCTACACCAATCTCTTCTAATAAGGTCTGCCCTATTGTACTTGGTAAATGATATAAACTTATACATTCAGCTACAAGTTCTTCAGCTACTTTTATCCATATTGAATGAAAATCCATTAATGTCCCATCTTTATCAAATAGTATTGCTTTTACCTTCTCCATAGCATCCTACCTCTCGTTTCTTATCTCCTCCAGTGTATCAATAAAATATGGATGTAAAATAAAAGAATTGTAAAAATACCATAAAAATCAAACTAACTCCCAATTTACAATTCATTTTAACAAAGTAAAAAAGGATGCCTTCACAGGGCATCCTCTTGATGTTCAGGAACAAATAGTTCTAAACAATGATATATATTTTCGAATTCCATCGGTGCATCTCCACCATACTCACCATCTAAATTAATCATTAGTTTATCTGGTGAATGTACTTTAATTCGGTTCGCTTGTGTATATAACACTTTTGGATTGTTAATATGTTCACCACGTTGTGCTTGTGTTGCTGCTTTAATCAAATCAGCGATAGAACCTTTTTTCAGTACTAATAGATCAAATAACCCATCGTTAATAGATGCATACGGTGCTACCTTTTCAAATCCACCTACTGAACGAGTATTCGTAATTAAAAACATTGTAATTTCTTCTTGTAGTAATTTTCCATCATACTCAATTTCAACATATGTTGGATGTAATGATGGTAACATCTCGATACCTTTTAGGTAATAAGCAAGTTGTCCTAATACTGTCTTTAACTTACTCGGTACCTCGTATGTTAATTCTGTAATACGACCGCCACCAGCGATGTTAATAAAATATGTATCGTTCGCTCTACCAAGGTCTAATGGCACTGTTTTTCCTTCGCAAATAATATCTGCTGCCTCTTCAATAGAACGAGGTACACCAATCGCACGTGCAAAGTCATTTGTCGTTCCAACTGGAATAATTCCAAATTTCGGACGGAATTCATGCCCAACTAAACCGTTTACTACTTCATTTAACGTACCGTCGCCACCAGCCGCAATAACAACATCAAACTTACGATCCGCAGCTTGCCTCGCCGCCACAGTAGCGTCTCCAGGACCCGTTGTCGCATGACAAGATGTCTCATAGCCAGCTTGTTCTAATTTTTGTAATACTTCTGGTAAGCTCTTCTTAAATAGCTCACGCCCAGAAGTAGGATTATAAATAATTCTTGCTCGCTTCATCATTTATTAGCACAGGAAATTTCTTTATGTATCGAAAAAGAACATACTGAACTTCTATTCAGTATTCCCATGCCTACCTCCTCTCATCTTGCTATCCTTCTTTTATCCCGCTCAAACAGGCAGTAAGAACCCGATTCGTGTAGTCCATCAAAAGTAAATATTCATTTCAATGGTTTTTTTATTTGACCCAAAAATTTATCCCGCTATTTGCAGGCAGTAAATGCCCGATTGGTGAGGGCTAATAATCAGTGTTGGATGAACCTCCTACTGATTAAAGTTTCACTTTATTTCTATCCATTCTTCCATAAAAATTTACATATAACGAATAATAACTATCTATTATTTCATGAGATGAAAAAAACCTCTATGTTTAGATTTATCATTATTCCCACCTTTTTGCAACTATCATACCATAGTTGCTATACAAACATTTTTCCACTTTTGACAGTTAATCAAACGTTTGTTTAAACGATTTTGTCTCATTTAAACAAACGTTTGATTAACCTAGAAAAACACCCATGTACGGGTGTTTTTCTGCTTAATCTTTAAAAGTCACTACTATTATCGCTTATTAATCTCTTCAAGTAAGATTTTGTTAACAAGCGGTGGATTTGCTTGTCCTTTTGTAGCTTTCATAATTTGACCAACTAAGAAGCCAATTGCACGGTCTTTACCGTTTTTAAAGTCTTCGATAGATTGCTCATTATTATCAAGAATTTCTGTTACAACTTTACGAAGTGTACCCTCGTCAGAAATTTGAACAAGACCTTTCGCTTTTACGATTTCTTCTGGGTCTCCACCTTTTTCAATTAATTCATTAAATACTTTCTTCGCGATTTTAGAAGAAATTGTACCTTTTTCAATTAATTGAACCATTTTAGATAAACCAGCAGGCGTTAATGCAACGTCTTTTAATTCTTTTTGTTGTTTGTTTAAGTATGCAAGTACTTCACCCATTAACCAGTTCGATGTTAATTTCGCATCAGCACCGTCTGCAACAGTTGCTTCAAAGAAATCAGACATCTCTTTCGTTAATGTTAACACGTGTGCATCATAAGCTGGTAAGCCTAGTTCTGCAACGTAGCGAGCTTTACGTGCATCTGGAAGTTCTGGAATAGAAGCTCGAACTGCTTCTTTCCACTCATCATCGATGTAAAGTTCAACTAAGTCTGGCTCTGGGAAGTAACGGTAATCGTCAGATCCTTCTTTCACACGCATTAAGATTGTTTTCTTCGTTGCTTCATCATAACGACGTGTTTCTTGTTGGATGATGCCACCAGATAACAATTCTTTTTCTTGGCGCACTTGCTCATGCTCAAGACCTTTTTGTACGTAAGTGAATGAGTTTAAGTTTTTCAGTTCCGCTTTTGTACCGAACTTTTCTTGTCCAACTGGACGAAGAGAAATGTTCGCATCACAACGCAAGGAACCTTCTTCCATCTTACAATCAGATACACCAGTGTATTGAATAATTGATTTTAACTTCTCTAAGTATGCATATGCTTCTTCTGGCGTACGCATATCTGGCTCAGATACGATCTCGATTAAAGGCATACCTTGACGGTTGTAGTCTACTAATGAACCATCAGCTGTATGCGTTGATTTACCAGCATCTTCTTCTAAATGAAGACGTGTAATACCGATACGTTTCTTTTTACCGTCTACTTCGATTTCAATCCAACCATTTTCACCAATTGGCTTATCAAATTGAGAGATTTGGTAAGCTTTCGGGTTATCTGGATAGAAATAGTTTTTACGGTCAAACTTCGTTTCCGTTGCGATTTCACAGTTTAATGCCATTGCAGCTTTCATTGCAAAGTTAACTGCTTCTTTATTTAAAGTAGGAAGTACCCCTGGGTATCCTAAGTCAATTACACTTGTTTGTGTATTTGGCTCCGCTCCGAATTCTGTTGGACTCGCAGAGAAAATTTTCGAATTTGTTTTTAACTCAACGTGAACCTCTAAACCAATAATTGTTTCTAAATTCATCTATGCTCGCCTCCTTACAGACTTGCTTTTTTTGTATGATAGTCTGTTGCTTGCTCAAATGCATGTGCAACGCGGTAAATTGTCGCTTCATCGAAGTGTTTACCAATGATTTGTAGACCAAGTGGCATGTTGTTAGCACCGAATCCACATGGAACTGAAATCGCTGGAACACCCGCTAAGTTTACTGGGATTGTTAAAATGTCATTTGCATACATTGTCATTGGATCGTCAACTTTTTCTCCCACTTTAAATGCCGGAGTTGGTGTTGTTGGTCCAATAATAACATCATAGTTAGCAAATACATTTTCAAAGTCGTTCTTAATTAATGTACGTACTTGTTGTGCTTTTTTGTAATATGCATCATAGTAACCAGAGCTAAGAGCAAATGTACCAAGCATAATACGACGTTTAACTTCATCACCGAAACCTTCACTACGTGTGTTTTTGTAAAGGTCTAATAAGTTATTTACATTATCAGAACGAACACCGTAACGCACGCCATCAAAGCGTGAAAGGTTAGCAGATGCTTCAGAAGAAGATAGTAAGTAATACGTTGCTAGAGCGTATTTAGAGTGTGGAAGAGATACTTCCTCCCAAGTTGCGCCCATACCTTCTAATACTTTTAAAGCAGCTAGTACTGACTCACGAGCTTCTTCGCCAACACCTTCGCCTAAGTATTCTTTCGGTACAGCAATGCGTAAACCTTTAACATCGCCTGTTAAACCAGCTAAATAGTTTCCAACTTCAACGTTTGCAGAAGTTGCATCCATGCGGTCAATACCTGAAATAGCTTGTAATAAGTATGCATTGTCTTCTACTGTACGTGTAATCGGTCCGATTTGGTCTAGTGAAGATGCGAATGCTACTAATCCGTAACGAGATACGCGTCCGTAAGTTGGTTTTAAACCTACAACACCGCAATATGCAGCTGGCTGACGGATAGAACCACCCGTATCAGAACCTAGAGAGAATAGTACTTCTCCTGCTGCTACAGCTGCTGCAGAACCACCACTAGATCCGCCTGGAACGTAATCTAAGTTCCATGGGTTTTTCGTAGCGTAGAATCCTGAGTTTTCATTTGAAGAACCCATTGCGAACTCGTCCATGTTTAATTTACCGATTGTAATTGTGTCAGCAGCTTTTAGCTTTTGCACAACTGTCGCATCATAAATTGGATCGAAGTTTGCTAACATTTTGCTCGCACAAGTTGTACGAAGACCGTTAGTTACAATGTTATCTTTTACACCAATTGGCATACCGAATAATAAACCATTATCTTCAGCGCCGATTTTTGCATCTAATTCTTTCGCTTTTGCGCGTGCATTTTCTTCATCTAATGTAAGAAAAGCTTTTACGTTATCTTCAACATCCGCAATACGTTTGTAAGATTCTTCTACTAAATCCGTAACGGAAATTTCTTTGTTGTTTAACTTCTTATGTAACTCTGATACTGAATGATCAAATAATGACATCGAAATTCCCCTCCTCTATTCTAATACTGCTGGAACACGGATTTGATTATCTTTGTGATCCGGTGCATTTTTTAATACTTCTTCGACTGGTAAACCTTTTTCTGGTACATCTTCACGCATAACATTTTTCATAGTTAATACATGAGTTGTTGGTTTTACATCTGTTGTATCTAATTCATTTAACTGTTCTGCAAATGTAACAATTGCATCTAGTTGTTTTTGAAATTTTTCTGCTTCTTGATCAGTAATTGCAAGACGTGCTAAATGTGCTACGTGCTTTACATTCTCAACGGAAATTCTTGACACGGCTAGGCCACCTCCATAATATATCGTTCAATCTACAATACTATTGATGATACCAAATTTTCAGTACTTCAAGCAAGTCAACACAGAGTACTTACGCCATTTTTACATAAAAAAAGAAAGGCAAATGCCTTTCTTTACAATTTACTCTTTATCTAACGGTTTATTTTTCGGAAATCTCTCGTTATCTTCTTCATTATCACGAATTGTTTTTTGTAATACAAAACAAGACATCGTTAAAAATAATGTTCCAATTAAATAGTATCCTTTTACACTAAGCGTTTCATCTAACGTATAAATCCCAATTAGCATACCTGAAAGCGCACAAACAAATGAAGTCCATGCTAAAAACGTGAACGCTTGCGTATTACGTCTTCTCATCGTTCTCCCCCTCGTTAGCTGTATACCCATTATAGATAAGTATATTTACCATGATGGATTTTTATGTAAATTCTAGTTTTATATTTATAAATCTATCATAAAAGAATACTATTTTAAAGAAAGTTTTCTGCCTAATCTGAAAAAAACAATCAAAACGATTGACATTTATTTCTATTCTGCATAAAATAAAAATAAATATTACGAACCTCGAAATATACGGGAGTGGAATTAATTGTTGCAATATGAACATTTTTTAGACTTACTGCTAGATAACGCCAAGAAACTTTTCTATCCTGAAGAATGGGTAAGCCTTGATTTAACACTTTCCAAAACAGAAGTATTTTGTTTACTTTGGATGGAACGAAATACAGATATTACAATGACGAAAATTGCTGACCTTCTTGATATACCGATGAGTACAACGACGGGCGTTGTAAATCGTCTTGTAAAAAAGGGATATATTGAACGCTACCGTGATGAAAACGACCGACGTATTGTATTAATTCGGTTAACAGAAACCGGCGTAATGCTCGTTCAAGAAGTAAAACAAAATGCAGCCCATTACTTTAGCTTAGTGACAGAAGCATTGTCAGAAGAAGAAAAAGCATTCTTACTACAAATCTTCCAAAAGATTATGAATCACATTGCTACCTCACAGCAAAAAACAGAAGAAAAGGTTTCTACACCTAAAATGAAAAACATTCCGATTGAATAAAACCCTATCTGGGTTTTTATTCAATCATTTACTTCGACACTCGTAATATTCGACATTCGAAACAAAGGGGATATGAATGATGAGAATTATCTTGTATACAGGTAAAGGCGGCGTAGGAAAAACTAGCATTTCAGCAGCAACAGCAATTCAAAGCGCAAAACAAGGATTAAAAACTTTAGTCATGAGTACAGATCCTGCTCATAGTTTAGGAGATTCATTTGGTATAAAGCTATCTTCTGAGCCATTAGAAATTCGTGAAAATTTGTGGGCACAAGAAATTAATACGATTTATGAGATGGAAAAAGGATGGGGAAAATTACAGAAATATATTACACTACTCTTCACTTCCAAAGCAGCCGATGATATTACAACAGAAGAATTAACGATGTTTCCTGGTATGGAAGATTTAATTAGCTTACTTCGCGTACTCGATTATTATAAACAAAACACATATGATGTTATCATTATTGATTGTGCTCCAACAGGAGAAACATTAGCAATGCTAAGCTTTCCAGACATGCTCGGCTGGTGGATGGAAAAATTGTTTCCTATTAAAAGAAAAGTTTTAAAAGTCGTTCGTCCTGTAGCTCAACCACTCCTTGGTGTCCCTCTTCCAACCGACGATATTATGGACGAATTAACAAATACACTTGAACAGCTCGGAGAAATGAGAGATATTTTATCAAACCGAGAAGTAACAAGTATCCGCATCGTTGTAAATCCTGAAAAAATGGTCATTAAAGAAGCTCAGCGTAGCTTTACTTATTTAAATTTATACGATTATAACGTAGATGCCATTATGATTAATCGCGTCATCCCTAACACCGTCACCGATCCTTATTTTCAAGCATGGAAAGATACGCAAAAGAAATATAAAACATTAATTCAAAATAGTTTTGATCCACTTCCTATTTACGAAGCTCCAATGTTTGAACAAGAAGTTGTTGGTTTACCTATGTTAGAGCGTGTAGGAGATGCTTTATTTAAAACTGATCATTGTCCTACTGAAGTTAAATTTAACGGCCGCACACAATATGTAAGAAAAGATGGCGATGATTATATTTTCATTCTTTCTATTCCCTTCTCAAACAAAAGTGAACTTTCCTTAAATCAAAAAGGTGATGAGCTAATTATTCGAGCTGGCTCTGTGAAACGAAATATTACATTGCCAAAAACGTTAACACACCTTTCTATTCAAGGAGCAAAATTTGAAGAAGATATACTAAACATTCGGTTTGGAGGTGTAGTGCATGCATGAGGAACTACTACGAAGGGTAATTCGTACAAAAGTAAAAGTCGGGATGCATATATTAGAAGAACTACCTAATCCAATCCAGCAATCAGCTAAGCAAATATTAAATATTTTGCAAGAGGAGCTAGCTGCTTATCCGAAAGAACGAGAGCATTATGAAAATAATTTAAAAAATATCATTATTGAATAACTATCTCTGTATAGAGGGCCTTTTTTAGGCTTTCTATACTTTATTGGGGTGATGTAAGTTGATGAAAAAACATTCCACTACTATACTCTGGATCATTCCTTTATTATTTTTCATTCATAACCTTGAAGAAGCTTTCCAAATGCCACAATATATTGCTAATCAATTTTCAATTCATCTTATAACTAGCCAACAATTTTTCATTGCCATTTCCGTATTAACAATCTTTGTATTACTTATCGTCTTTCTATATCAACTTAACTTCTTGTCTTCTATATGCTGGATTATTTTTATACAAGGGGCCATCTTCTTCAACTCTGTTCAACATATTATTTTGTTTTTCATTTATCGCTCCTATAACCCCGGCGTAATATCAGCATTTTTCATTACTCTCTTTTCTATTTTCTTTTTTTATCAAAAAAACACTTAATTCATCAAAAGCAATTCGTAATTACAATCCTTTTCAGCTTATTTTCTTATCCCATTATAATTTGGATTAACTTACTGTTCGCTAGCTACTTTCATTCATAAAAAAAGACCAGGAAAGTTCCTGGTCTATCACTCTACTTAACAAACATTGGATTCTATGTTATACAAAATTGGAAGGTACAGAATTAGGGTTTGTTTGTTAAGTTTATATGTTGAACGAACTAACAGCGGAGGGGTTCCTTCTGTTAGTCCATTAAACCCAATGATTATTTTACGATTTTTTCAAGCTCCTCAAGTGAAAGATCTACTGAAATTGAACCATCATTTGTTTCTTTCTTAATTGCATCTGTTACTTCTTTTGAATGGTATAATTCAATTACTTTTTTCAGTGTTGGATCATCTTTATCTTTCGTACGAGCTGCAAAAATATTAATATATGGCTTCGCATTTTCATTCTTTGGATCTTCTAAGAAAATAGGATCCTTCGCTGGATCTAATCCAGCTTGACCAGCAACACCGTTATTAATAACTGATGCCGCTACATCTTTTAACACACGAGGTGTTTGCTGTGCGATAACCGGCGTGATTTTTAACTTCTTCGGATTTTCAGCAATGCCGCTTGGATCTCCAAATAAGCCAAAATCTTTTTTAAGCTTTAATACTCCAGCTGCATCAAGAAGTTTTAATGCACGTGCTTGGTTCGTTGGATCGTTTGGAATTGCAATTTCTGAACCATCTGGAATTTCATTTGCCTTCTTATATTTTTCAGAGTATAAACCCATTGGCGCAATTTGTGTTGTACCAACAGCTGTAATATCTAACTTATGCTCTTTTTTAAATTGCTCTAAGAAAGCAATATGCTGAAATGAGTTTAATTCAATATCTCCATCAGCTAAAGCTTTATTTGGAGTTGTATAATCAGAGAACTCCACCAGTTTAATCTTAATCCCTTCTTTTTCAGCTTTTTTCTTCAAAATTTCCCAAGCGTCTCCATCCGTTCCAGTTACACCGACGCGAACTACTTTTTCTTTCGCTCCTGCACCCGTGTCTCCACTTGAGCAGCCACTTAATGCTGAGACTCCTACAATCGCTGATAATGCAAATGCTAAAATTTTCTTCATTTTCTTTTCCTCTCTTCCTTTTTATGATCTACGTAACAAGACTTTCGCAAAGTAGTTTCCTAAATTTTGAGCTATCTGTACGAGAATAATAAGTAAAACAACCGTTACAAACATAACTGATGTATCAAAACGTTGATAACCATATGTCATTGCCAAGTCACCAAGACCGCCACCACCGACAAGCCCAGCAACTGCAGAAAATTCAATTAAACCAACTGTCATAAATGTGACACCTAAGATTAATGGTGCTAACGCTTCTGGTACAAGGATTTCAAAAACGATTCTAATTGGCGAGGCGCCCATTGCTTGCGCTGCTTCAATTACTCCTTTCGGAACTGAAACAAGGTTTGTTTCAACCATTCTAGCAATACCAATTGATGCGACTAACGTCATCGGGAAAATTGCTGCTGCTGTTCCAATCGTCGTTCCGATAACGCTTCTCGTTAGTGGACTTAAAGCTACTAAAAAGATAATGAATGGTACTGGACGAATTGTATTAATTATGATGTTAAGAATAGAAAAGACCCATTTATTTTCTAAAAAGTTTCCTTTTCTCGTTACATATAAAAGTAAACCTAGAGGTATACCCAGAATTGTAGCGAATATAAGGGTTACAATTACCATTAAGAGGGTATCCCCCGTCGCATCTAGTATGCGCGGCCAAAATATACTCCAATCAACTCGCATGAGCTTCTACCTCCTTCAGCTGCACTTGCAGTCTTAGATGTTGTAATGCTTTTTGAATTTCCCTCTGCTCACCTTGCAATTCTACAAGCAGATTTCCAAATAGCACATTTTGAAGTTCAATAATATTTCCGTACAGTACATTTACATCGACGTTATAGTTTTTTGCGATATATGATAGTACCGGCTGTCCTGTCTCCTCACCAGTAAATGTTAGACGATAAATTTGACCACCATTTTGAATTTTCGCTAGAACACTTTCTGGTAAATGATCATTAATAACAGAACGTACAAAGTTTTGAGTCGTCTTTGTTTTTGGTTGCGTGAAAACATCGAACAGTTTTCCTTCTTCAATAACTTTTCCCTTCTCCATTACAGCTACACGGTGACAAATTTCTTTCACAACATGCATTTCATGTGTAATAAGAAGGATTGTTAAATTGTATTCTCGATTTACTTTCTTTAATAAGTTTAGAATTTCTGTCGTCGTTTCTGGATCTAAGGCTGATGTTGCCTCATCACATATAAGAATATCTGGCGATGTCGCAAGTGCTCTAGCAATACCAACACGTTGCTTTTGTCCCCCTGATAGCTGTTCTGGATAATAGTTTGCTTTATCTTCTAACCCTACAAACTTCAGCAGTTCATTCACTCGTTCCTTTATCTCGTTCTTTGGCAATTTCGCTAACTTTAATGGATAAGCAATATTCCCAAACACTGTTCTTGAATTAAATAAATTAAAGCTTTGAAAAATCATTCCGATTCTTTGTCTTAGTTTGCGTAATTCTTTCATCGATAATGATGTAATATCTTTATCATCTATTGCAATCGTTCCTGACGTTGGTCTCTCTAACATATTTACTAAGCGTAATAATGTACTCTTTCCAGCGCCACTAAAACCGATAATGCCAAAAATTTCGCCTTTCTCAACTGATAATGTTACATCCTCCACCGCATGAACAGATTGCCCAGCTGATTCATACACTTTACTTACATTGTTAAAAGAAATCATTTTTTCCCCTCCTATATGCTGTAAAAACTTGAAGTAGAGCTTTCGAGGTAAAATAAAAAGTGCTCTCCTTCTTATCAACCATAAAGATAAGAAGGAGAGCACTTATATGTACTCGTTCACAACTTCTCATCTTCCAAGCCTTTATATGGCTTGCTGGAGTTAGCACGGTATTAAAAAACCCGTTGCTGAGGTATCGTAGGGCCAGTCCCTCCACCTCTCTGGATAAGAATGTATCGATTTAATTGTCATTTAATTAATTCTCATTATAGAACTCAGAATAATAAGAGTCAATACATTTTTTAGAAAAATATTAATTATTCCTTTATTAAAATTTTAAGATGAAAATTCATGAGAAAATAGTAACTTTCAAGGTTCTTTAAAATTCTTCTTCCTCATATTTTTAAACAGGAGAATCCTCTCTACGAATTGAATAAATTTATTTGAATATGAAACTCGGAGGCAGATAAATATATGAAAACAGCTCTTTTACTCGTCGATATTCAAAACGATTATTTTCCAAATGGAAAGATGGAATTGCGTAATCCAGTAGAAGCAAGCGAATATGCTAATCAGTTATTACAACACTTTAGAACAAACAGCGAACCTATTTTTCATATCCAACACGTAGCTATAAAAGATGACGCTACTTTTTTCCTACCTAATACAGAAGGTGTACATATTCACGAAAGCGTACGTCCACTTAGAGAAGAAACAGTTATAGTCAAACATTATCCAAATAGCTTCCGAGAAACTAATCTTCTAGAGCAATTACAGCGTTTAGACATTGAACATGTCGTCGTATGCGGGATGATGACTCATATGTGTATTGATGCTACAGTAAGGGCTGCATTTGATTTTGGTTTTCAATGTACCGTTATACACGATGCTTGTGCTACAAAAGACCTTTCTTTTAAGAACGCTACTATACCAGCTGTTTATATTCACAATACAATTTTAGCTAGTTTAAATGGCGTATATGCAAATGTAATAAGCACGAAAGAATTTTTAGCTACATAAAAAAACACTCCTTTCAGTGAGCAAAACCGAAAGGAGTGTTCCTTGTCGAACCATAGATTTTCTTTCAAATTGTATTATACAGGAAATTCTCAAAATGAATACTAAAAAATATGACTAATACGTCAACTTTTCTCATTATTTTATTTCTGTTTACATGTTTATCCCGCTATTAATAGGTTTTAGCTCATTCTCTTCGAACGACGGTAATATATGGGGGTTCAATTTTAAAAGGAGCTCTTCACATTTTGTGAAGAGCTCCTCTACTATTTCTTATAAAGTTTCAGAAGTAGTTTTTGCTTGCATGTGAAGTGCTAAGTAATCAGGTCCACCAGCTTTAGAGTCTGTACCAGACATGTTAAAGCCACCGAATGGTTGGTAACCTACGATTGCACCAGTACATCCACGGTTGAAGTATAAGTTACCAACGTGGAAGTCTTCACGTGCTTTTTCAATATGGTCACGGTTGTTAGTAATAACAGCACCTGTTAAACCGTATTCCGTATTGTTTGCAATTGCAAGTGCATGATCGAAGTCTTTTGCTTTACAGAATGCTACTACTGGTCCGAAGATTTCTTCTTTCATTAAGCGAGCATCTTCTGCAACATCAGCAACGATTGTTGGTTGGATGAACCAGCCTTTAGAATCGTCTCCTTCGCCACCTGCTAAGATTCTACCTTCTTCTTTACCAATTGCAACATAGCTCATTACTTTATCGAATGCAGCTTGGTCATTAACAGGACCCATGTTTGTACCTAATACTGCTGGGTTAGCAACTGTTAATTCTTTTGTTAATTCAACAGCACGATTTAATACGTAATCGTATACATCTTCGTGGATTACTGCACGAGAACATGCAGAACATTTTTGTCCTGAGAATCCGAATGCTGATGCAACGATAGACTTAGCTGCTAATTCAAGATCTGCTTCTTTATCAACAACGATTGTATCTTTACCGCCCATTTCAGCGATAACGCGTTTTAACCAAATTTGGCCTGGGTTTACTTTCGCTGCACGCTCATAGATACGGATACCTACATCACGAGATCCCGTGAAGCTTACGAAACGTGTACGAGGATGATCTACTAAGTAGTCACCAACTTCAGAACCATTACCTGGAACGAAGTTTACTACGCCAGCTGGTAAGCCAGCTTCTTCTAATACTTCCATAAATTTCGCTGCTACTACAGGAGTTGTACTAGCTGGTTTTAGTAATACTGTGTTACCAGAAACTAAAGCAGCTGTTGTCATACCTGCCATAATTGCGAATGGGAAGTTCCAAGGAGAAATGATAACACCTACTCCTAATGGAATGTAAGAGAAACGATTATATTCAATTGGACGGCTTTCTACTGGAATACCGTCTTTTAATTTTAACATTTGACGACCATAATATTCCATAAAGTCGATTGCTTCTGCTGTATCAGCATCTGCCTCATTCCATGGCTTACCTGCTTCTTTTACAAGAATAGCAGAGAATTCATGTTTTCTGCGACGAACGATTGCTGCAGCACGGAATAAAATGTCTGCACGCATTTCTGGCTTTGATTTTCTCCAAGTTTGGAATGTTTCATCCGCTACTTGCATTGCTTTTTCAGCTAACTCACGGCTTGCTTTTGAAACACGACCAACAAGTTCCTCTTTATTTGCAGGGTTTACAGAAACAATTTTGTCTTCTGTAGTGATTTTTTCTCCCCCAATAATTAATGGATAGTCTTGTCCAAGATAAGATTCTACTTTCTTTAAACCTTCTTCAAACGCTAATTTGTTAGCCTCCACTGAAAAATCTGTAAATGGCTCATGTTTGTATGCTACTACCATTTTTTTAGCCTCCCCTTAGAAAAACGTTTACATTTTACAACATTATTCTACACGATAATTTAGATTTATTCAAATATTCCTAGACTTATATTTTAAAAATTAATAAATTTTTAAAATATAATAAAAAAAAGAGATTCATACATGCGTATGAATCTACAAAATATGAGTATATTCCAAAACATTTTTCCCGATCAATAATATAGTAACTAATAAAAATAAAGTCCTTACATATCCAACGCCTTTTTGAACCGCAAACTTCGATCCCAAATAAGCACCTAAGATCATTGATAATCCCATGATAATACCGTATTCAAAATGAATTATGTCTAAAAATAAAAAAGTAATTAAAGATACAATATTACTAACAAAGTTCAAAAGTTTTCCAGATGCTGCCGCTTGAATAAAATCCAAACCAATTAATAAAAATGCAAAAATTAAAAATGACCCTGTCCCTGGTCCAAAAAATCCATCATAAAATCCTATCATTAAAATAACAAAGAAAAATATTAATGTTTTTCTTTGCGTCATCTTCTTATAGGTAGACACACTTCCCCAATTCTTTTTTGCAATAATATAAATAGCAATAAATACCAACATTACAAGTACTAATGGGCGTAAAATATCCGATGGAATAAATTTTACTACTAAAGCACCTGCAACAGCTCCAACAATAGTTAACGGGATTAACTTTCCTACAATTTTAAAATCAACTTTTCCTGATCGAATGAAATACATCGCACTCGTAAACGTCCCCATTGTTGCCGCTAATTTATTCGTTGCAATTGCTGAAGCCGGCGATAAGCCAACAAACATAAGCGCAGGAAGCGAAATTAACCCTCCTCCTCCAACAACGGAATCAATGAAAGCTGCTAAAAAACCGAATGCAATTAATAAAATAATGACTTGAAAACTTAATTCTTCCATGAACTTTACCCCTTACCCCTATTATTTACAACATTTTAAATTATAACAAAATTACATAAGAAAAAAAGCTGTTCCATAGAGGAACAGCCTTCATATTTAATCTAAAATTTTCACAAGTGGTTCATCTTGTTTTGCTTCACGTATAATAATAGCTTCTGGGCGTTCTACAGATTTAATCGTTACTTGTACTTTCATATAATTCGGGAAGTATTCCATAACAAGCCCTGCCACATATTGTGTAAAACCAATTATTTCAGCTTTTCCATTAAACTGGACAGGAATATCAAGCTTCATTTCTCTTAATTCATCATCTCTATACATACCAGTACCAATAACAGCTGTATAGTCGCCTTGGAAATAATCGCTTAGTTTTGCCTTAAAGTTGGATACTCTTGCAAGATCTTCACGTTTATTATCTGTTTTCGCTTGCTCTGATGGGAACAAATAGTATTTCTCATTAATTTGTTTCCAATCTTCAACCGTTTCACTACCTTTTTCTACATTTGCATAAGAAACAAAGTTACCTGGTACGAGCGAAGACTTTGGAGCTTGGCGATAAATCGCAAATGTTATCGGAATATTTTTTGTATCAGGTTGTTTTTGATGTATGACTTTCAAAATTTCTTGCGCCATTTTTTTCCCTTCAGCTAACATCTTTTCATCCGGGATGGCAGCTTCACGTGGATAACCATGCTCTTCGTTAAAATATTGAACAGAATTCATTGCTAATCCAACTACCATACCAACACGTTCCTCGCTGTTATCGCCTTTTTTCACATAATAATCATGCTCTAAAATATTTGAAATATATATTGGATTTTTTTTATTTTTCACTTCTAGTGATTCGGATCCCGTTCCTAATGCAGGGTTTAATCCTATATTAGGAAATTTAACTGCATCTTTTTTTAATTTGTCCTCTAGTTCCTTTTGTTCAGCATCTGTACGTTTTCTTTTAACAAGCATCTGTATCACTTGAGTATCTAGAGCACTTCCGCCTTTTAAAAAATTATCTTTCGTATTAAATGATTCTTTTGCAATTCGCATTAATCCTGTTTCAAATTCATCTATATCAAGACGACTATTTAGCCCTTGCACCACTAAACCACGTGCATTTCCACCATCAAATGGAATAGTCGTCTTATAATATTCATCCGAAATAGCGTATTTTGGAACAACTGATTGTTCTTTTGCTTTCCCCGATTTCTCAGCCACTTTTTCATCTTTGTCGGCACCTGCACTACACCCACTTACAAGTAGGCCCAGGCTTAATATCGCTAATGCTATTTTTTTCATGGTAAGTTTGCACCTCTTACTTATTTAGCTCTTGTAAGAACCTCTCTTCATTCCAAACCTCAACATTATGTTTCTCCGCTTGTGCTAATTTCGAACCAGCTGCTTCACCTGCAACAACCAAATCCGTACTCTTACTAACACTTCCTGTTACTTTTCCACCTAATGCCTCAATCTTCTTCTTCGCTTCACTTCGTCCCATAACTTCTAGCTTACCTGTTAAAACAACCGTTTTTCCTGCGAAGTAAGATTCAACATTTTGTAAATCTGCAATTTTTATACCTTTGTATGTCATATTCACGCCATACTCTTTAAACTGCTGTAATAATTCTAATACATCTTCATTATCAAAATATGTCACAACAGATTGAGCCATTTTTTCGCCAATTTCATTAATTGCTTTTAGTTCTTCTTCTGTTGCTTTTACAAGCTCATCCATCGTTTCAAAGTGCTCTGCAAATGTACGTGCTGCTTTCGCTCCAACGTGGCGAATTCCAAGACCAAATAATAATCGCTCTAACGAGTTTTCTTTAGAATTTTCAATTGCTTGTATTAAGTTTGTTGCTGATTTTTCACCAAAACGTTCTAACTGTAATAATTGCTCTTTCGTCAATGCATATAAATCAGCAAATGTACGAATATAATCTGCATCAAAGAGTTGTGTAATGACACGTTCTCCAAGTCCATCAATATTCATCGCATTTCTTGAAACGAAATGGATTAATCCCTCTCGAATTTGAGCCGGACAAGTCGGATTTATACATCGAAGTGCTACTTCTTCTTCTAAACGAACAAGTTCACTCTCACATGCTGGACAATGCGTTGGCATACGGTATTCTTCTTCTTCACCAGTACGCTTATCAAAAATAACGTTCACAACTTCAGGAATAATATCTCCAGCCTTCTTCACAACAACGTAGTCACCAATTCGAATGTCTTTTTCACGAATCAAATCTTCGTTATGTAAAGAAGCACGGCGAACAATCGTACCAGCAACTCTCACTGGCTCTAGCTCTGCAGTCGGCGTTACAACCCCTGTTCGGCCAACACTTAATTCAATGCCTGTTAGTCTCGTTACAACTTCTTCAGCTGGGAATTTATAAGCAATCGCCCATCGTGGACTCTTCGCTGTAGTTCCTAGACTTTCTTGAAGAGCAACATCATCTACTTTTATAACGATTCCATCAATCTCATAATCAAGATGCGGACGTTTTTCTTGCCATTCTTCTACATAAGCTATAACCTCTTCGATTGTTTCACATGTACGGCGATTTGGATTTGTCTTAAATCCGAGTTCACCTAAGAAATCAAGCGATTCACTGTGCGATGGAATTGTTTTTTCTTCTACATTCGCAAGACCGTACACAAACATAGATAAGTTACGCTTCGCTGCAATTTTCGGATCAAGTTGACGTATTGAACCTGCTGCTGCATTACGCGGATTCGCAAATACATCTTCTCCATTTTGCTCTTTTTCTTCATTTAGTTTAACGAATGAACGCTTCGGCATATAAGCTTCGCCTCGTGCTTCTAACGTTACTTCTTCATTTAAACGAAGTGGGATAGCTTTAATCGTTTTTAAATTTTGAGTAATATCTTCACCCGTTACACCATCACCACGTGTCGCCCCTTGAATGAAGCGTCCTTTTTCATAATGAAGCGAAACGGCAAGCCCGTCAATTTTTAATTCACATATATATCTTACATTCGCACCATCAATTCCTTGACATACTCTTCTGTCGAAATCACGCAAATCCCCTTCGTTAAATGCATTCCCTAAACTTAACATTGGTGACTTATGTGTTACTTTTTCAAATATATCAAGAATAGTTCCCCCAACGCGAACGGAGGGAGAATCTTCACTCATAAACTCTGGGTTCTCTGCTTCTAATTTTATAAGCTCCTGCATATCACGGTCATATTCCGCATCAGAAACAGAAGGATTGTCTAATACGTGATATTGATAATTAAATGTATTTAACAAATCACGCAGTTCTTCTATACGTTTTTTTGCTATCTCTTTTGACATATCCTCATTCCTTTCTATTGTTTCGTCACAGGTGCAAATTTTGCTAACAAACGTTTAACACCAATCGGGCTTGGGAACGCAATATCTAATTCTTTTGCATCACCTTCACCTTTTACACTTACAACTGTACCGATTCCCCATTTTTGGTGAGAAGCTTTATCGCCTACTGCCCAGCCAATTTGCTCACCGCCTGTCGTCTTAGCTGCTGGACGCGCGAAAGCTGAACGAGAGCGTGTTGTGGTTGTCGTTGTCATTTTACTGCTACTTGCTGTTCTGCCTTTTGCACCAAACGAATTTTCACGCTTCGGCGCTGTTTCATTTAATGATTCCACTAGTTCTGCCGGGATTTCTGTAATGAAGCGAGACGCAGCATTCATACTTGTTCTACCAAATAAAGTACGCATTTGCGCATTAGATAAATATAACTCTTCTTCTGCACGAGTAATACCTACATAAGCAAGACGACGTTCTTCTTGCATTTCATCCTCTTCCATAAGAGAACGAGTATGAGGGAATATCCCTTCCTCTAAACCAACAATAAAGACAACCGGGAACTCTAATCCTTTTGCTGAGTGCATCGTCATTAAAATAACTTCTTCACCAGCAGTTGGGTCTTCATCTACACGATCAATATCAGCAACAAGTGCTAAATCTGTTAAGAATGCAACAAGGCTCTTATCTTCACTTTGAGATTCAAATGTTTGCGTAACAGATAAGAATTCGTCTAAGTTTTCTAAACGACCTTCCGCTTCTAAAGAACGCTCATTTTTCAACATATCGCGATAGCCTGTTTTTTCAATAACTTCTTCTACTAATTCTGTAACAGATAAATACTCTTGCATATTTACCCAGTTGTGTAATAAACTTGCGAATTCTTTTACTGCCTTTGTAATTTTTGCACTTACTCCAACATGCTCAATCTCATCAAATACAGCAGTTAATGAAATTCCGTTTTGCACACCATAATTAATAATTTTATCGATAGAAGTCGCACCAATACCACGCTTTGGCATGTTAATAATACGTGCAAAACTAATTTCATCATCTGGATTACCGATTAAACGTAAGTACGCCAAAATATCTTTAATCTCTTTACGGTCGTAGAACTTAGTTCCCCCGACAATTTTGTAAGGAATGTTAGATTTAAGGAAAATCTCCTCGACCATACGAGACTGAGCATTCGTACGATATAGCACTGCAAAATCAGTGTATTTTCGTTTCCCCATTTGAAGATCGTCACGAATTTTTTTCGCAACAAAATATGCTTCGTCCTTTTCAGTTGCGGCACGATAATACGAGATTTTACTTCCAACTTGATTGTCTGTCCATAATTTCTTCGGTTTACGATTCGTATTTTTTTCAATAACAGCATTCGCTGCATTTAAAATATTTTGTGACGAACGATAGTTTTGTTCTAACAAAATTACCTGTGCATTCTCATAGTCTTTTTCAAATGACAAAATGTTAGAAATATCTGCACCACGCCAGCGATAAATAGACTGGTCAGAGTCACCTACAACGCAAAGATTTTTAAAACGTGCTGCCAAATGTTTAACAAGAAGATATTGCGCTTTGTTCGTATCTTGATACTCATCAACATGAATATATTGGAACTTACGCTGATAAAACTCTAATACTTCTGGAACACGTTCAAATAGCTGAATCGTCGTCATAATTAAATCATCAAAGTCTAATGAATTATTTTTCAAAAGACGTTTTTGATACTCTGTGTATACATCGCTCGTTAATTTTTCATATGGATCAGCCATTGTAATTTTTTTTGCATATTTATCCGCAGATAACAATTCATTTTTTGCATTACTAATACCCGCTAAAATAGAGCGCGGCTCAAATTTCTTCGGATCAATATTGCGCTCTTTCATAATTTTTTTGACTACAGTTAGCTGATCACCTGAATCTAAGATTGTAAAGTTACGATTAATACCAATACGATCGATATCGCGTCGTAAAATACGTACACACATAGAGTGGAACGTCGAAATCCAAATATCTTCTGCTTCTGGTCCCACAAGTTTATCAATACGCTCGCGCATTTCACGAGCTGCTTTATTTGTGAAGGTAATAGCTAGTACATTCCATGGTGCTACACCTTTTTCACCAAGCAAATACGCAATACGGTGTGTTAACACGCGTGTCTTACCACTACCTGCACCTGCCATTAGTAGCAGTGGTCCATTCGTTGTTTGTACTGCTTTTTGTTGCTGTGGATTTAAACCGTTTAATAACTTATCTGTCATACTCATATACGCCTGCACCTACTCTCCTTTTACTGCTTTAACTGTTTTTAACGCCGATTTTATATCATCATAAATAATATTTCCAACAACTACTGTATCAGCATATTGCGCCATTTCTTTCGCCTGTTCTGCATTAGAAATACCACCGCCATAATATAACTTGGCTTGTTTCAATTCTGCTTTTACATTTTTAACAAGTTCAACATCTCCATACGTACCGCTATATTCTAAATAAAATATCGGTAAATGTAATAACTTGTCTGCTAAACGCGCATATGCAATAACGTCATCTTCTGTTAAATCACATTTCGCATCTGTAAGCTGGGCTACTTTCGCTTCGGGATTTAAAACACAATACCCTTCCATAAAAATTTCGTCCCAGTCCATAATATCCCCAAATTCTTTCAATGCCTCATGATGAACACCTGTTACCCATTCTACTTTTCGGCTATTTAAAACACTTGGGATGTAATAAAAATCAAATCCTGGTGTAATTGCTTCTACATCAGAAACCTCTAATACACAAGGAACTGCATATCTACGAATGCTAACTAGCATGTGTAATACGTTATCAATTGTAACTCCATCACTTCCGCCTACAATAACAGCATCCGTTCCAGACTCACAAATCATTTCTAAATATTCATCGCTTAACTCCTTATTTGGATCAAGCTTAAATACATGTTTCCATCCGGAAATATCGTACATGAAAACACCCTTCCTTTTCTCTAGTTATATCTATAGTTCTGTTTAAAATAACAGTTAGTTTTTATCTTGATTTTTTAAAATAGCTATTAAATATTTTTCAAAAAAAAGGATTTAATTTCACCTTCTTTTTATGCATTCTTTCATTATAACAAAAAAAGCTACTGACACACACGCCGATTCCAACATCTTTTTCAACGTCAAATGTTGGATTACATATCCCAAAAATCACACGGGATACTAATAAGAGAAGTAGTATTTACTATTTCAATTTTCATAAAAAGGAGTGTTTTTCTAATGAAGCAAAACATCGGGACAATAAACGCTCTAATTCGAATTACACTTGGGCTTGTCCTCTTCGGATGTAGTGCAACTAAACTTGTACGCAAGCCGTGGTGCACTTGGTCTAACATTTTTCTATGGATTGGTGCAATGAAAGTTGCAGAGGGAATTGTTCGCTTCTGCCCTATTGTTGAAGCGTGGAAATTTGGAAAATACATGAATATGGGCGCATTTAAAATGCCTGGCATGAATTTTGCTGAAAAAGGACATGCTAAAGAAGAAGTGAATCAAACTTCCGCTCATGACAAGCCAAAGTCAAAGGGAAGTTATGACGCTTCTGACAAAGAGATTGAGTCAGCGATTGAAGAAATAATCCTGGCAAAACCGCTTTGAATCATTTGTCACGATGCAAGATGCTCTCAAAGGGACTTAGCTGCTGCAGTGGGCGGTTAAGTCTTCTTTATTTTACCATAAAACAGAACGTATATTCTTATTTCTAACTTTAAAATGTACATAAAAGATATCAATCAATAAATTTCAGAAAACTAGGTGCATACCCCTTGCTTAAAATGATATAAAAGTGATATCATTTTTATATCAGGAGGCGATCATATGAAAGAAAAACAAGTATTTTATGTAAATGGTTTTCTCGGTATTATTGGAATTTTGATTTTAGCTGCTATCGGTGTATTTTTCCTTGCACAAGAAATTTTCGTAGGAGCAGCACTAACTATTATATTAGCGGCAATTCTCGCTACAGGTATCGGTATTGTTCAACCGAATCAAGCGAAAGTTATTACGTTCTTTGGTAATTATTTAGGAACAATTCGTCAAAATGGTTTATTTTTAACAATTCCATTCGCATTCCGTCAAACTGTCTCGTTACGTGTTGAAAACTTTAATAGTAAGAAATTAAAAGTAAACGATGTTGAGGGAAATCCGATTGAAATTGCAGCTGTTATTGTATATAAAGTAGTTGATTCTGCAAAAGCAATGTTCGGTGTTGAACATTACGATCGATTTGTAGAAATTCAAAGTGAAACAGCAATCCGCCACGTCGCAACAAAATATCCTTATGACAATTTCCAAGATGAAACTTGCATTACGTTACGCGGGAATACTGAAGAAATCTCTGAAGAATTAAAGCGTGAGTTAGAAGCGCGCCTTGAAATCGCAGGCGTAGAAGTATTAGAAACTCGTTTAACACATTTAGCTTATGCAACAGAAATTGCCCATGCGATGCTACAACGTCAACAAGCAAAAGCGGTATTAGCTGCTAGAAAAGAGATTGTTGAAGGTGCTGTGAAGATGGCGAAGGATTCAATCCATATGTTAGATGAGGAAGGCGTACTTGAATTAGATGACGAGCGTAAAGCGAATATGGTAAACAACCTATTAGTTGCCATCGTTTCAGATAAAGGTGCGCAACCAGTTATTAATACAGGAAGCCTATACTAAGGGCTATAAGTAATTATGCCTAAAAAGAAAAGCTTTCCATTACGTATTGATCCTGAATTACACGCAGTCATCGAAAAATGGGCAAATGATGAGTTTCGTAGCGTCAATGCACACATCGAGTATTTACTTCGAGAAATGGCAAAGCAAAAAGGAAAATTGAAGAAAGATAAAGATGCATGAACAAACAGCCCACTGAATTTTCAGCGGGCTGTTTTTATACAAAGCAAGTTATCAATAAACTTGCTTAACGCTGCTGTTCTCACACTATCTTTCCGATAAATAAAATAAGTCGGAATAAACCTGTTTTCATGTACTAACGGTGTATGAATAAGTTCTTTATGGCTATCAAATTGCTCTGCTACTTCACGTGGTAACATAGACACCCCAAGTCCAGCTTTTACGCATCCAATAATACCGTCTAAAGAATTTAATTCCATTATTTTTTTTGGAACAATCCCTTCAGATAGTAACCATTCTTCTAAAACTTTTCTATAAAAACAACCTGATTGAAAAACGATAAAAGACTGCGATTCCGAATATCCGTTATCCCACAAAACATTCCGCTTTGAAAGTAACATCATTTCCTCTTGGAATACTTCTATCTTTTCTAAAGCTGGATCAGCTATACAATCAGCTACAAATGCCCCCTCTATTTCATATAAGAGTACCTTCTTCGTTAATTCTTCCGTATTGTGCGTTTGCAACATAATTTCCACTTCTGGATAGCGCATATGATAATTAGCTAAAATCGTGGGCAATCTAACAGCTGCTGCTGTTTCCATCGCTCCAATTTTCAATACTCCTCCAGGCTCCGCTGTATGTTTCACTTGCCTTTTTGATTCATTTAATAATTGAATCATTTTTTCAGCGTATGTTAACAACTTTTCTCCGGCTGGTGTTAATGTAACTCCATCTCGATGCCTATAAAATAATTGTGTTTCATATTCAGCTTCTAGCCGTTTTATTTTTGCTGTTATGTTTGATTGAACAAAATTCAACCGAATAGCTGCTCTTGAAATACTTTTCTCCTGCGCGACCATATAAAAAGCTACAAAATCTTGTAAGTTCATTCGTTCATATCCCTTCGTTCATATCATTAATTTTGATATTACATATAAAAAATCAGTATTTTACGCCCCATATATATTCCTCTATCATATATATTAGAAGATATTTCAAGAAGGGAGATTATATGAAAGAAACAAAAACATGGAAAATGATTATAGCTGGGATATGTTCTTTAATAGCTGTCATGGGTATTAGTCGGTTCGCCTACACACCGATTATTTCTTTTATGGAAAAGCAAGCCCATATAGAAGATGACCTCGCTGGATATTTAGCGTCCAGTAATTATCTTGGTTATTTACTTGGGGCATTCTTTATTGGATTCATGACGATAAAAAATCGTGAAAAAATATTACACCACTGTTTATTCTTCAATGTTCTTTCAACTCTTTGTATGGGCTTAACCTCTTATATCTTTTTATGGTTTCCCCTTCGCTTTATCGGTGGTTTCACAAGTGCAATTGTATTTGTTCTTGCCTCTAGTATTGTTTTAGATTATTTATTTCAAAGTAATAAAGTCATGCTAGGTGGCATGATTTATAGCGGTGTTGGAATTGGCATTATTTTCTCTGGAAGTTTCGCACCTTTATTCAACTCAATTTGGAATTGGCAAGGTGCATGGATTGGGTTAGGACTTATTAGTTTTAGTTTAGCTATCCTTGTATGGAAATGGTTAAGAGAGGACAGTAGACATACTATACAGCAACCAAAAAGTACTATACAAGCTACATCTTATAGAAAAAACGATTTATTTTGGCTTATTTTAGCTTACGGATTCGAAGGATTTGGCTATATTATTACAGGGACCTTCCTTGTCACCATTGTAGAAAGAATTACACTATCACCCTTCTATGCATCTTGTAGCTGGATTATTGTCGGTATTGCTGTCATCCCATCTAGTTACCTTTGGTCCACTGTTGCTCGGAAGTACGGACCAACACGAGCTCTTATATCCGCCTATATGTTCCAAATTATAAGTGTACTTTCTCCACTCCTTATTCCAAACCTTTTTGGGGCATTTCTAAGTGCATTCCTTCTAGGTGCTACATTCGTCGGAATTACAATTTTAACAACTACAGAAGCAAAACGAATAAGACCGAATGAAAGTAATAAAATCATTGGTTATACGACAGGTGTTTATGGGATTGGCCAAATTATCGGTCCAATCTTTACAGGTATTATTGCGGAGAAAATGCAAAGTTTTTCCCTCCCACTCCTTGTCGCTGCTCTTACGTTAATCATCTCAATACTACTATTATTAATTGGAGAAATAAGATGCAAGCAGGTAGAGAAAAAGTGTATATAGATACAAATAGTTTATAATCTCTTGAAAAGATTCAACCTACTATACTCTATTTCCTATAAAAAAAGAAGCTAACATATGTTAGCTTCGCGTAATCTCATGCCCAATCGCACGATATCCTATATCACTACGATAAAATAAGCCATCGCTCTCAATCTTTGCGATTTCTTTGTACACTCTATCTTTCGCTTCTTGTAAGTCTTTCGCTTTATAAGCAATAAATAGTACACGGCCACCATTTGTTACAAAATCCCCATGCTTCATCGCTGTACCTGAATGAAAGACAATAGCATCTTCTAAACGATCTAATCCTGTAATAATTTCACCTTTTTTATACGCTTCTGGATATCCTTTTGAAGCAAGTACAACACCAATTACTGCTTCCTCTGACCACTCTAACACTAACTCACTTTCATCTAATACAGCATTACATACATCAACTAAATCGTTTTCTAAGCGAGGTAATACAACTTCTGTTTCAGGATCACCAAAGCGTGCATTAAATTCAATTACCTTTGGACCATCATTTGTTAAAATAAGCCCTGCATATAAAATCCCTGTAAATGATCGATTTTCTTGGATCATTGCTTGAGCAGTTGGATGTAATACGGTTTGAATCGCTTCTTGGACTGCTGATTCTGGAATTTGTGGTACTGGAGAATATGCACCCATTCCGCCTGTATTTGGGCCTTTATCAGCATCAAAAGCTCGTTTATGGTCCTGAGCGATTACCATCGGATGTACAGTTGTTCCATTTACAAATGCCATTAATGAAAATTCTTGTCCATCTAAAAACTCTTCAATAACAACCTTCTTACTTGCCGCGCCGAACTTCACATCTTGTAGCATTTCTTTCACAGCCTGTAATGCCTCTTCAAGCGTCATTGCTACCGTTACCCCTTTACCAGCAGCTAATCCGTCAGCTTTAATAACGATTGGTGCACCAACTTTTTGAATATACTGTACTGCTTCTTCATAATCGGTAAAAGTTTCGTACGCCGCAGTTGGAATATCATACTTTTTCATAAGCTCTTTTGTAAAAGCTTTACTACCTTCAATAACAGCAGCCGCTTTATTCGGACCAAATACGCGAAGTCCCTCTTCTTTAAAACGATCAACAATTCCATTCATAAGTGGAATTTCTGGTCCAACGAAAGTTAACTCAATATTATTCTCTTTGGCAAATAAAACTAATGCATCAAAATCATTTTCATCAATATCAACTGGTATTGCAACATCTCGCATACCTTCATTACCTGGTGCTACATATACCTTTTTCACTTTTGCAGATTGTGCAAACTTCCAAGCTAAAGCATGCTCACGCCCACCGCGGCCAATTACTAAAACATTCATATTTCATCCCCCAATAATTAAATAAGTACAAACTAGAAGCTATGCTCCTAGTTTGCTTTTTCATATCAATAAAAGGTTATCTTGACCGGACTTTTTAAACATCCATCTCAATAAAGGTTTAAAAAGGAGGATCAAGAGCACCGAGCAGGTCTAGGCGCATTTGCCAGGAGGACACGGAGTGTAGCTTTCCTACATGAGTACCGCACTGGCGATGCAACGACGACATGCGAAGGTTATCTTGACCGGACTTTTTAAACATCCTCTATTAGTGTTTGAAATGACGTACGCCAGTGAACACCATAGCAATCCCATACGTATCTGCCACTTTAATAGAATCTTCATCACGGATCGATCCGCCTGGTTGAATGATTGCTGTAATTCCCGCTTTTGCTGCTTCTTCTAATGTATCTGGCATTGGGAAGAAAGCATCAGATGCAAGTGCGCTACCTTGTGCTTTTTCACCAGCTTGTGTAATCGCGATTTTTGCAGAGCCTACACGGTTCATCTGTCCCGCACCGACACCAATTGTCATGTCATCTTTCGCTAAAACAATTGCATTTGATTTCACATGTTTTACAACTTTCCAAGCTAGTTTTAAATCTTTCCATTCTTGCTCTGAAGGTTCACGTTTCGTTGGAATTGAAATTGTACTTTCATCTAATGATAACGTATCTTCCTCTTGAACGAGAAGTCCGCCTTGTACAGAAGTTAGTTTTTTGCTTGCACTTGTCGCTTTTTCAATATTTATAGTTAATAAACGCAAGTTCTTCTTACTTTGCAACACTTCTAAAGCTTCTTGCGAGAACGAAGGTGCGATAACAATTTCTAAGAAAATTTCATGTAACTTTTCTGCTGTAGCTTTATCAATTTCACGATTTGCTGCAATAATACCGCCGAAGATTGATACTGGATCTGCTTCATAAGCACGAGTATATGCTTCGTGAATATTAGTTCCTACTCCAACACCACATGGATTCATATGTTTTACTGCTACTACTGCTGGTTCTGTAAATTCTTTTACGATGCTAAGCGCTGCGTCTGCATCATTAATATTGTTATACGATAATTCTTTACCGTGTAATTGTTCTGCGTATGCAACAGAAGAAGTTGCTGCGAATGGCGCTTTATAGAAAGTTGCTTTTTGATGTGGGTTCTCGCCATAACGTAAGTCTTGCTTTTTCTCAAATGTCACAGTTAATGTTTCTGGACTTTCTTCACCCATTTGCTCTGTTAAGTAGTTAGAAATTAACGCATCATACGCTGCTGTATGACGGAATACTTTCGCTGCTAGTTTACGTTTCGTTTCCTCTGCTACTTCACCGTTCTCTTTCAGTTCTGCTAACACAATATCATAATCTACCGGATCTACAATTACAGATACGAATTTATGATTTTTCGCAGCAGAGCGAATCATTGTCGGGCCACCGATATCAATATTTTCAATTGCATCAGCAAATGTTACATCAGGCTTAGCGATTGTTTCTTTAAATGGGTATAAGTTAACAACAACAAAATCAATTGCTTGAATACCTAATTCATTCATTTGCGCTACATGTGTTTCATTATCACGAACTGCTAATAGACCACCATGAATATTTGGATGTAAAGTTTTCACACGACCATCCATAATTTCAGGGAAACCAGTTACTTCAGAAATACCAATTACTTGTAAGCCGTTTTCTTCTAGTAACTTTTTCGTACCACCTGTTGAAATAACTTCAATCCCTTGCTCTAGTAACCCTTTAACAAATTCTACTACTCCTGTTTTATCTGAAACACTTACTAATGCACGCTTTTTCATTTATCCTTCACCCCTGGTTGTATGTTAGTTAACAGTTGTTTCTTTCACAGACTGAACAATTTGATTCACTGTATTTACGTATAATTTATGTTCAACTTGCTGAATTTTCTTTTGTAAGCTTTCTCTCGTATCCCCTTCAGAAACAACCACTGCTTCTTGCGCAATAATTGGTCCTGTATCCATACCTGCATCTACATAATGAATTGTTACTCCAGTTACTTTCACACCTGCTTCTAACGCTTGACCGACAGCATCTTTACCCGGAAAGCTCGGTAGTAATGATGGATGAATATTAATAATCTTTCCGCCGTATGCTTCTAGTAACGTCGGCCCGATTAAACGCATATATCCAGCTAAAATAATATAATCAACTTCATATTCTTCTAGCTTCTTTAATATCTCTTTTTCAAACGCTTCTTTGGACTCATATGCTTTCGCTAAAAAAGCGAAACACGGAATATGATGATAATTTGCCCGTCCAACAGCGCGTGCTTCTGGTTTATCACATACTAATAAACTAATTTCTGCATCCAATCTTTTTTCTTCTACCGCATTAACGAGAGATTGAAAGTTAGATCCGCTTCCAGAAGCAAAAACTGCTAATCTACTCATAGTGCTGTGCCCCCATTAAAAGTAACGCCAGCTCCTTGTATAGTACGTCCAATAATACGAGCCGTTTCTCCTTGCTCTTCAAGAAGACGAACAACATCTTTTGCATCTTCTTCCTTCACTGCTACTACCATACCAATACCCATGTTAAAAATATTGAACATTTCTTTCTCTTCCAGTTTCCCAACTTCTTGAAGCAAATGGAAGATCGGCTGAATTTTCCAAGATCCTAGTTCAATCTCAGCACCAATTCCTTCTGGCAACATACGTGGGATATTTTCAATAAATCCGCCCCCTGTAATATGCGCCATACCGTATACTTCATGCTTCTTCAATAGTTCTAAAATAGGTTTGACATAAATTTTCGTTGGTTTTAATAATTCTTCACCAAGAGGTAGTTCTAACCGTCCATAAATACGCTCTAAAGATAGTTCTCCATCTTCTAGTAACACTTTTCGTACTAAAGAGTAACCATTGCTATGAATACCGCTAGATGCTAAGCCAATTAGCACGTGACCAGCTTCAATCTTTTCACCTGTTACAATTTTCTTTTTATCAACAATCCCAACTGTAAAACCAGCTAAATCATATTCTTCCGTAGAATACATTCCTGGCATTTCAGCTGTTTCTCCACCGATTAATGCACAACCAGCTTGGCGACAGCCCTCTGATATACCTTTGACGATGTTTTCAATTTTACTAGGTTCAGCTTTACCACAAGCAATATAATCAAGGAAGAAAAGCGGCTCTGCTCCTTGGACAACAATATCATTTACACACATTGCTACTGCATCAATACCAATTGTGTCATGTTTATCTGCCATAAAAGCGAGCATCAATTTTGTTCCCACGCCATCTGTTCCAGATACTAATACAGGTTCTTCTAATGCAAATTTTGATAGATCAAACATACCTCCAAAACCGCCTAAACCGCCTAGTACTTCTTTTCTCATAGTTGTTTGTACGTGTTTTTTCATGCGAGATACCGCTTCATATCCAGCTTCAATATCTACTCCTGCTTGCTTATATGCATTCGCCATCGTTATTTACACCTCGTCTTTTAATTTCTCCCCATCCAGGGCGGGCCGTTTTAAGAAAAAAGCTAGCTTCTACAGCAAAAGAAGTAGAAGCTTTTTTCACTTTTCTTATTTCATACTTTCTAAAAGCTCTTGCTCATAATCATAAAGAGCTGTTGGATAGTCCCCATTAAAGTAAGCCATGCATAGGCCGCCATATTTCCCTTCATATGGACGTCCAATTGCATCTACTAATCCATCTTCGCTTAAAAATGTTAAAGAATCTGCTCCGATCATTTCGCGGATTTCTTCTACTGTATTATTTGCTGCAATTAATTCTTTTCTCGTTTGAATATCAATACCATAGAAACATGGATATTTCAGAGGTGGTGAAGCAATTCTTACATGAACTTCTGTCGCTCCAGCCTCACGAAGCATACGAACAATTCGTTTACTTGTCGTTCCTCTTACGATAGAATCATCAATCATAACAACTCGTTTCCCCTCAACCACACCTCTTACTGCGGAAAGCTTCATCTTAACCCCTTGCTCACGCAGTTCTTGAGAAGGCTGGATAAAAGTACGTCCAACGTAACGATTTTTAATTAATCCTAATTCATACGGAATGCCTGTTGCCTCTGCATAGCCAATCGCAGCTGAAATACTAGAGTCTGGTACACCAGTAACAACATCCGCTTCAATAGGAGCTTCCGCTGCTAAACGTTTTCCCATATTTTTACGCGCTGCATGAACGTTAACACCAGCAATATTAGAATCTGGTCGTGCAAAGTAAATATATTCCATACTACAAATCGCATGTTCTACATCGTTTGTGAAACGATCTACGTGAATTCCTTCATCATTAATGATAAGTAATTCACCAGGTTCTACATCGCGAATGTATGTTGCACCTACTACATCAAAAGCACATGTTTCAGATGCTACAACGTAAGCATCCCCCATCTTTCCAATTGAAAGCGGACGGAATCCATTTGGATCTAACGCAACGATCATTTCATTTCCAGTTAGTAAAAGATACGCAAACGCACCTTTCACTTTATTCAGAGCCTCTTTTACACTTTCAATTAAAGAGTCTTTCGTACTACGTTTAATAAGATGTAAAAGTACTTCTGTATCTGAACTAGTTTGAAAAATACTTCCCTCTGCTTCTAATTCACGACGAAGCATTTTTGCGTTAATTAAATTTCCGTTATGAGCTAACGCCATACTATGATCGGAAAAACGGAACAACAATGGTTGAACGTTAGCAACTTCACTTCCACCAGCTGTTGCATATCGTACATGCCCGATTGCTGATTTTCCATTTAATCCTTCTAACTCACCTCTTGAAAACACTTCTGATATTAAACCTAACCCCTTGTGACCGACGATTTTTTCTCCATTATTTACGACAATGCCTGCGCCTTCTTGCCCACGGTGCTGTAAACTGTGCAATCCGTAGTATGAAACTTGTGCTGCATTTTCATGCCCCCAAATTCCGAAAACGCCACATTCTTCGTTTAACCCCTTTATTTCAGCAAGCATGGGATTGCCCCTTTCCAAGCCTTTCTCATTTCATCTACATTTGCTGTAAGTAATACTTCATTTTCTTCATTATGAATTGTTACTTCATTTGTACTTGTTACTTCTCCAACTTGGATTGCTTCTACCGTTTTCTCAAACGCCTCTTTATTTTCACGTTTTACAGTTATCACGAAGCGAGACTGTGATTCAGCGAATAATGCTGCTGTTGCTTCTCCATCTAATTTCACAGTAGCACCTAAGCCGTTAGCACCAATTGCACTTTCTGAAATTGCAACTGCTAAACCACCCTCAGCAACATCATGTGCAGATTGAACAAGACCAGCTTGAATTGCTTCTAATACTTGTTTTTGGCGTTTTAATTCTACATCTAGATCGATACTTGGTGATTGACCGAAAATTTTTCCGTGAATCATTTTCTGTAATTCACTTCCGCCAAACTCAGCTTTCGTCTCACCGATTATATAAACTAAATCACCAGCTTGCTTAAACTCTTGTGTTGTTACATGTTTTAAGTCATGTACAAGTCCGACCATCCCAACAGTTGGTGTTGGATATACAGCTTCGCCACTACGTTCGTTATACATCGATACATTTCCGCCGATAACTGGTGTTTGTAATGTGCGACAAGCTTCACTCATACCGTCTACTGATTTCTCAATTTGCCAGAAGATTTCTGGTTTTTCTGGGTTACCGAAGTTTAAGCAATCTGTAATTGCAAGTGGCTCACCGCCAGAGCATACGATATTACGCGCTGCCTCTGCTACTGCAATTTTACCGCCCATTTCTGGATCTAGATAAATGTAGCGAGAATTACAATCTGTCGTCATTGCTAATCCTTTTTCTGTACCGCGTACACGTACAACTGCTGCATCTGAACCTGGTGTAACAACTGTGCTTGTACGAACTTGGTAATCGTATTGATCGTATACCCACTCTTTACTTGCAATTGTTGGTTGCTGTAATAGAGCGAATAACGCTTCTTTATAATTTTCTACTTTTGGCGTTTCCATTTTCATTGCTTGGAATTCAGCAAAGTATGCTGCTTCTTTTGATGGTTTATGATAAATTGGTGCTTCTTCTGCTAAAGCATCTGCTGGAACTTCAGCTACCTTTTCACCTTTATGGAATAAACGAAGCATTTTATCTTCCGTTACTTTCCCCATCGTAACCGCTGCAAGACCATACTTCTCAAATAAATCTACTATTTCTTGTTCTCTACCTTTTTTCACAACAATTAACATACGCTCTTGTGATTCAGATAGCATCATTTCATATGGTGTCATTCCTGTTTCACGCTGTGGTACATCATCTAAGTACATTTCAATACCCATTCCTGCTTTACTTGCCATTTCTGCAGATGATGATGTTAAACCAGCCGCACCCATATCTTGAATTCCAACAAGTGCATCAGATTGAATTAATTCTAAACACGCTTCAATAAGAAGTTTTTCCATAAATGGATCCCCTACTTGAACCGCTGGACGTTTCGCTTCTGAGCTTTCAGATAGTTCTTCCGACGCGAATGTTGCACCGTGAATACCGTCACGACCAGTTGATGCTCCTACGTACATTACTGTGTTACCAGCACCGTGCGCTTGCCCTTTTTTAATGTCTTCGTGGTTAATCAAACCTACGCACATTGCATTTACAAGTGGATTTCCTTCATAACATGGATCAAATTGTACTTCGCCGCCAACAGTCGGAATACCGATGCAGTTACCGTATCCTGCAATTCCTGCTACTACTTCTTCGAATAAATATTTCACACGTGGTGACTGTAATTCACCGAAACGAAGTGAGTTTAATAGAGCTACCGGACGTGCTCCCATAGAGAATACATCACGAATAATACCACCAACACCTGTTGCTGCTCCTTGATATGGTTCAATAGCTGAAGGATGGTTATGACTTTCCATTTTAAATACAACTGCTTGATTATCACCGATATCTACAATTCCAGCGCCTTCTCCAGGTCCTTGCAGAACGCGCTCACCTGTCGTTGGAAACTTACGAAGAACTGGTTTTGAATTTTTATAACTACAATGTTCAGACCACATTACAGAGAACAATCCTGTTTCTGTATAATTTGGCAGACGACCTAAAATCTTTTCAACCATGGCAAACTCTTCGTCTGTTAGCCCCATTTCCGCATATATACGCTCTTCTTTAATTTGTGTTGGATTTGGTTCAAGCATTAACGACATATGTTTCCCTCCACTGTTTTAAGATAGATTGAAAGACTTTTAACCCTTCAGCACCGCCAAGTAATTCATCTACAGCACGCTCTGGATGTGGCATCATACCAAGTACATTTCCTTTTTCGTTTACAATACCAGCAATATCTGAAACGCTACCGTTAGGATTTTCTACGTAACGGAATGCGATTTGATTATTCTCTTCTAATCTTTTAAGAGTCTCTTCGTCACAATAGTAATTCCCCTCACCATGAGCGATTGGAATATTGATTACTTCATTTTTTTCATATTGTGATGTAAACATTGTTTCATTATTTTCAACACGCAACTGAACAGTACGACACATAAATTTTAAGTTTTCGTTTCTCATTAATGCTCCTGGTAGTAATCCTGATTCAACAAGAATCTGGAATCCATTACATACACCTAAAATCGGCTTTCCTTGCTCAGCAGCTTTTTGTACTGCTTTCATTGCATTAGCAAAGCGAGAAATAGCACCGCAGCGTAAGTAGTCACCGTAAGAGAATCCACCTGGTAGTAAAATTGCATCATATTCATCTAAATTCTCTGTATCGTGCCAAACGTAATCTACTTCTTCGCCAAGCTCATCTTTAATTGCATGGAACATATCGACATCACAGTTCGAACCTGGAAATACTATTACGGCAAATTTCACTGTGCGACAACCTCCTCAACTTCATAACGGAAGTCTTCCATTACAACGTTCGCTAATAGTTTTTCACACATTTCTTTTACCTTGCTATCTAAGTCAGATACAGATTTATCAATTGTTAGTTCCATGTACTTTCCGATTCGAACGTCTTGTACTTCTGTGAATGAAAGACTATGAAGAGCTCCTTTTACCGCTGTTCCTTGTGGATCTAATACGCTTTCTCTTAATGTTACATATACCTTAACTTTATACATGTGAAATTCCCCCTAAACGTTTTAAAATCTCTTCATAAGCATCTGTTAAATTTCCAAGATCGCGACGGAATACGTCTTTATCAAACTTCTCATTGCTCGTTTCATCCCATAAACGGCAAGTATCTGGTGAAATTTCATCCGCTAATATGATTTCTCCCTCTTCCGTTACACCAAACTCTAATTTGAAATCTACTAATCTTACACGACAGCTTGCGAAATGATCAATCAACACTTGATTGATTTGTAGAGCCATATCTCGTAATACGCTTACTTGCTCTGGCGATGCAACGTTTAATACACGAATATGATCTTCCGTTACAAGCGGATCTCCTAAATTATCATCTTTGAAGTAAAATTCTACGATTGGTTCTGCAAGTACAGTTCCCTCTTCCATTCCTAATCGTTTTGAAAGACTTCCTGCAATTACATTTCTTGTGACAACTTCTAAAGGAATAATACTCACTTTTTTAACAAGTTGTTCTGTTTCAGATAACTTCTCAACAAAATGTGTTTTAATTCCTACTTCTTGTAACTTTCTGAACAATAAAGTTGTAATCTCATTGTTCAAACGACCTTTTCCTGTAATCGTCTCTTTTTTCTCCCCATTGAAAGCAGTCGCACTATCTTTGTACTCTACCCAAACCATATCTGCTGATTCTGTACGATAAATTCTTTTTGCCTTACCTTCATACAGCAATTCTAGCTTTTGCATTTCGCAAGCCCCCTGTAGTTTGAAAAATGTGAATAATATTTTTATAAAGAATGGCACAGAATGACTCTATTCTGTGCCATATGAAATTTTACGCTTCGTTTAATCCAAGTCGTTCAAAGATTGTATCAACGTGTTGCATATGATGCTCATAGTTGAAGCATTCATTAATTTCTTCTTGTGTTAACTTGCTTGTAATGCGCTCATCAGCTTCTACAAGCTCTTTAAATTGTACTTGTGTTTCCCAAGCTTCCATCGCTTTAGGCTGTACGATATCATAAGCTTCTTCACGTACCATACCTTTGTCGATTAGTGTAAGCATTACGCGCTGAGAATAAATTAAGCCGTATGTTCTTGTCATATTGCGTTTCATATTCTCTGGGTATACAGTTAAGTTTTTAACGATATTACCAAAGCGATTTAACATGTAATTTAATGCGATTGTAGCATCTGGTAAAATTACGCGTTCTGCTGAAGAGTGAGAAATGTCACGCTCATGCCACAATGGAACATTCTCATAAGCTGTCATCATATAACCGCGGATAACACGAGCTAAACCAGTCATATTTTCAGATCCAATTGGATTACGCTTATGTGGCATTGCAGAAGAACCTTTTTGGCCTTTTGCGAAAGCTTCTTCAACTTCACGTGTTTCACTCTTTTGTAAGCCACGAATCTCAACTGCCATCTTTTCGATAGATGTTGCGATTAATGCAAGTGTTGACATGTAGTGTGCGTGACGATCACGTTGCAATGTTTGTGTTGAAATTGGTGCTGCTTCTAATCCTAGATTTTCACAAACATATTTTTCTACGAATGGATCGATATTTGCATATGTACCAACCGCACCAGATAGTTTACCAACACGAACTGTATCAGCAGCTTGTTTGAAACGTTCTACGTTACGTTTCATCTCTTCATACCAAAGACCAAGTTTTAAACCGAATGTTGTTGGTTCTGCATGAACACCGTGTGTTCTTCCCATCATGATTGTGTATTTATGCTCTTTCGCTTTGTTAGCTAAAATGCTTACAAAGTTCTCTAAGTCTTTTAATATAATTTCATTCGCTTGTTTTAAGATGTAAGATAATGCTGTATCTACTACATCTGTAGATGTTAAACCGTAATGAACCCATTTACGTTCTTCGCCTAGTGCTGGCGTTTCTGATACAGCACGAGTGAATGCAACTACGTCATGACGTGTTTCTTTTTCAATTTCATAAATACGATCAATATCAAATGATGCATGTTCACGAATTTTTTTAACATCTTCTTTTGGAATATCGCCAAGCTCAGCCCATGCTTCACAAGCTAAAATCTCAACTTCTAACCACGCTTTAAATTTGTTCTCTTCCGTCCAAATCGCACCCATTTCAGGGCGTGTATAACGACTAATCATCTTTTTCCCTCCAACAGTTGTTCTTGATGGTCCCAAATATGCAAACTCTTTGCTTTTTCTAGAGCGACTTCAATATTATCATTTAAAATATTAACATGCCCCATTTTTCGCTGTGCTTTTGCTTCTTCTTTTCCATACAAGTGTAAATAGCACCCGGTTAATCTATTCACTTGTCTTAGGACCCCTTCTATATGTTCGCCTAAAATGTTTACCATGACAACTGGTTTTAACAAATTTGTTTCTCCAAGAGGTAAATTACAGATTGCTCGAATATGTTGACCAAATTGGCTCGTTTCACATGCATCCTGTGTATAGTGTCCTGAATTGTGAGGTCTTGGTGCTAATTCATTAATGTAAATCTCACCATTAGCTGTAGCAAACATCTCTACAGCTAGTGTTCCCACAAGTTTTAATTCATCCGCAAGTACCTTTGCATAAGCAATTGCTTTTTGAGAAAGCTCTTCTGTAATACGAGCTGGAACGATAGATTCATGCAAAATGTTATTTACATGAATATTTTCCGCTACCGGAAATACTTTCGTTTCACCACTTACACTACGAATCACAATAACGGATACTTCTTTTTCAAAAGGCACCCATTTCTCTAAAATACACTCTGCTTTATCCACAAGATCTCTTGCTGTCTCAACATCAGCCTCACTTCTTAAAACAACTTGCCCTTTCCCATCATATCCACCTGTCGTCGTTTTTAAGACGGAAGGGAATGATAACTCAGCAATTGCTTCTGTAAGCTGATCTTGATTTTGAACTAATCTATACGTTGCTAACGGTAACCCAGCCTTCTCAATTGCATTCTTTTCTGTAAAACGATTTTGCGTTTTATTTAACAACTGACTACCTTGTGGCAAGTAAGCATGTTTTTCAAGCCATTGTAAACATCTATAATCAATATTCTCAAATTCATATGTGACAACATCACTTATCTCTGCTAAATGCTGAATTGCCTTTAAATCGTCATACGGTGCAACAATTTCAATATCAGCAACTTGTGCACATGGTGAATGCTTTGTAGGATCTAAAACAGCAATTTTATATCCCATCTCCTTGGCTGCCAATGCCATCATTCTTCCTAGCTGGCCGCCTCCAATAATGCCGATTTTTTTTCCAGGTAAAATGATTCTCGTCATACTAGCTCACTACCTTCACGCACATCTTTTTCAATCGCTTCTCGTCTCAATTCTAATGCATCATGTATATCATCATGGAATGATCCAAGTATTTGTGCAGCAAGTAATCCAGCATTCGTTGAACCGGCTTTACCAATTGCAACAGTTGCAACTGGAACACCTCCTGGCATTTGGACGATGGATAATAATGAATCTAAGCCGTTTAATGCTTTTGATTGAACTGGAACTCCAATTACAGGAAGATTTGTCTTCGCTGCAACCATTCCTGGTAAATGTGCTGCTCCACCAGCTCCAGCAATAATAACTTTCAATCCACGTTCACGAGCCGTCTCTGCATATTCAAACATATAATCCGGAGTCCGATGAGCGGATACAACTTTTTTCTCATACGGTATATTTAATTCATCTAAAATGTCACAAGCATATTTCATTGTTTCCCAGTCTGATGTACTTCCCATTATGACTCCAACTAGTGATTTCATATTAGAATCCCCCCGATTCAAATAAAAAAAGCCTGAAATAGAACAGTTTCTCTTTTACTATGAGAGAAAGCGCTCTACTCAGGCATACGTATCCCTTGTGAATAGAAAAATACCGAGTGACTTTCCCTCATAGTCTAACGAATAACGGTCGTTAGGTAGAGACTTGCAGGCCATATCCCCGCGATTATATGAGGTCTTATATTATTGTTTCTATGGCTATATTAACAATATTTCATAAACGATGTCAATAAATAATCGAATGTTTTTTTATTAGTAGTCAATAACGTTCGTGTTTTAGTTATATTCAAAAGAAGAATTGCAACTATATGCAAGAAGAAAAGGGAATTAGAATATATATTTCTAGAGATCTATTTACTTATAATCGTTTATATAGTACTTCAGTATGTTTTAAATCACAATATGTACAATCTTGTATTCTACACATCAATAGAACTTTTATTATAACGATTTAATTTCTAAGGAGGATAAACGTGAAATAAAGAACTACGCTATTATCCTATTCATTTTTTCTATCGCAGTAATTGTTGTAATTATTGAATACTTATTTATAGCATCTCATTATTTAAAATATATACTTATGATAGAAATAATGTTTCCTATTTTAAGTATTGCTTTAGCGGTATTAGGAAAATCCGGAACACAAAAAATCATTGCTATTATTTTAAACAGTCTCTATTTCATTCTTTTTTCGTCTTTAGCGTTATTAAATTTATGGATTATAACATTCGATAAATAAAAATAAACACAAAAAAACCTAAGTCGAAACGACTTAGGTTTTTGCTTGGCGACGTCCTACTCTCACAGGGACAAGGTCCCAACTACCATCGGCGCTAGAGAGCTTAACTTCCGTGTTCGGTATGGGAACGGGTGTGACCTCTCTGCCATCA